>JBATDO010000073.1:0-2022 GCA_049663505.1 Sphingorhabdus sp. | reverse complement strand
AGCTCACAGCCTGATCGAGACAAGTTAAGTGTCGTGTTCAGCAAACTGGGGCCTGGTCTTGTAACCGGGGCAGCAGATGATGACCCCAGTGGTGTTGCAACCTACAGTCAGGTCGGTGCGCAATTCGGCTATGGCATGGGATGGGCCATCCTGTTCAGCTATCCACTCCTTGTTTCGATCCAGGCCATCAGCGCCGAGATTGGATCGGTAACAGGCGCGGGCGTCGCACAGAACCTGCGCCGCCACTACCCGCGCTGGCTGCTGCAAATCGTGGTCAACCTCTTACTTGTCGCAAATGTAATCAATATTGGTGCAGACTTGGGGGCGATGGGTGCAGCACTGGGCTTGCTCATCGGTGGGCCAGTCATGGCTTATGTAGGGCTGTTTGCCATAATCTGCGTGCTGCTTGAAATTTTCATGAGTTACGCCAGTTATGCGCGCATCCTGAAATGGAGTACGTTGGCACTGTTTTCCTATGTTGCGGTCGTGTTTGTCGCCGGTGTCGATTGGAGCAAGGCGCTATATGGGGCTTTCGTTCCGGCTTTCAAATTCGACAGCGCGCACGCTATGGCCTTGGTTGCGATATTGGGCACGACGATCAGTCCATATCTGTTTTTCTGGCAAGCAGGTCAGGAAGTGGAAGAACAGCATCGCCGTCATGTTAAGCCGCTGTGCGTTTCTCCGCGTCGGGCGGGCAAGGAGCTGGAGCGCATTCGCATGGACACGTTGATCGGGATGGGGTTTTCGCACCTGACCGCACTCTTTATCGTGATCGCAACGGCGGCAACGCTGAACGCCCATGGCATAGTCAACGTCGAGTCGTCCGCGCAAGCCGCCGAGGCGCTGCGACCCATTGCTGGGGACTTTGCCTTTGCACTGTTTGCGCTCGGGATCATCGGGACGGGCATGTTGGCGGTACCGATATTGGCAGGTTCAGCGGCCTATGCGGTGAGCGAAAGTTTTGGCTGGGTAGAAGGTCTGGACCGCAGGCCTCGCGAGGCCAAGGCCTTTTATGCGACAATTGCATTGGCGACGATATCCGGCCTCGCGCTCAATTATATCGGTATTGATCCGATAAAAGCGTTATATTGGGCCGCGGTTGTTAATGGCATATTGGCAGCGCCCTTGATGGTCGTGATGATGCTGATCTCTACCAACCGGCGGGTCATGGGAAAGCTGGCGGTGTCGGGACGTCTTGCAATAGGTGGCTGGGTGGCGACCGCCGTGATGGGGATTGTCGCAATCGGATTTTTCCTAATCTGAAAATCGTCGGTGGTACAAAATTCGATCATGTGCGTGAGCCAGTGTTCGTGGTTCCTCCACCTCGGGGCGTATCCGCAATCATGAAGCTCGTGTGGCGAACGGGCGACGAAGCGGCATCCGATTATCATGGGCTTCGGCACGGATCATTTCTGTTGTCGGTGCAGATCAATCGGTAGTCCGACCTAGTCCTTCCTATGTTTCTTGATGTCCGCCCGTGTGGGAATGTTTGGATTCACAATCTGTTTCGCAAGCCGCAATGCTGCCTAACGTGCCTCCCTTCGCCTCTTCCTGTGAACCCCATTTCGTCACGGGTCTCGTTTGCACGGGGGTGTATTTGTTGCTTGCACCTCGAGAGCATCAAGGGCCAAAAATGAGCAGTTTGCAGTTGATGAGTTGACGGCAAAATGCACAGCGTGCACCGTGAAGCTGATAGCGCGGTTTTGGGTAAATGATGGATGAACGGAATTACAGATGGATAACAAGACAGTGAGCACCAGCTATAGTCGGGCATCGATACTTCTACATTGGGCGATGGCCCTGCTGATTGCATCAGTGTACGCCTTCATGGAATTGCGAGTGAATTTTCCCAAAGGCAGTGAAATCAGGGACGGGATGAAAGCATTGCATTTCATGCTTGGGCTTACCGTGTTGTTTTTGGTTATTGGCAGAATTGCCATTCGGGTGCTTACAACAATGCCGCCTATCCAGCCTGCCCCACCTGCCTGGCAAAGCATTTTAGCAAAAGCTACCCATCTTGCC
>JBATDO010000072.1:0-2035 GCA_049663505.1 Sphingorhabdus sp. | reverse complement strand
ATCTTGACCCCGTCACGAAGCGCTTCAGCGGTCAAGCCTTCGATCCGGTTCATGAAGAACATCCCCACCAGGCTGCCCAGGTCGGAAAGCTTGGTGATCCGCGCCTGTGCCATCTCGGCGATTGGTGTCAGATACGCGTCATTGAGCGCCCATGCCTTGATCGCGTCGAGGAACTGCGTGGTATCAAGCTCTTCGCGTAAATATCGACCATTGAGCCAATCAAGTTTGGATGTATCAAAGACCGGGCCGCCCAGCGAGATATTGTGTACATCGAAGCCGTCGATCAACGTCGCCAGCGATGTCTTCTCGTCCTCTTCGCTGGCAGATTTGATGAACAACCCGAGAAAATTCTGCATGGCCTGAGGCAGATAGCCAGCACGCTGATAGAAGAGAATGCTGGTTGGGTTCTTGCGCTTCGAAAGCTTGGACCTGTCCGCGTTGCGTAGGAGCGGCAAGTGGGTAAGCACTGGCGGCTCCCACCCGAAATATTGATAGAGCAGCAGGTGCTTGGGAGCCGACGATATCCACTCCTCACCGCGCATTACATGGGTTATGCCCATAAGATGGTCATCAACGACATTGGCCAGGTGATAAGTTGGCAGGCCATCCGACTTCATCAGCACCTGCATGTCGACGACATTATATTCGAACTCGATTTCGCCACGCAGCGTGTCCTCGACGATGCATTTGCCTTCGGTTGGAATCTTCATTCTGACAACATGCGACACGCCTTCAGAATCAAGCTTTGCGCGCTCGGCATCTGTGAGTGCGAGGCACGTCCCATCATATTTTGGGGGCTGCTTGGCAGCAATCTGGTGCCGCCGCATGTCGGTCAGCTTTTCGCTCGTACAATAGCATTTGAATGCATGGCCTTCGTGGAGCAACTGGGCGCAGTGCGCGGTGTAAATCGCGCTGCGTTCCGATTGGCGGTAGGGGCCATGCGGGCCTCCGACATCGGGTCCCTCGTCCCAGCTCAGTCCCAGCCATTTCAGAGATTCAAGGATCATCTTTTCCGACTGCGGTGTTGATCTTGCCTGGTCGGTGTCTTCAATCCTGAGAAGAAACTCGCCGCCATGCTTTTTGGCAAAGCAGTAATTGATCAACGCGATATAGGCGGTGCCAACATGGGGGTCGCCGGTAGGCGAGGGCGCAACGCGGGTACGGACTGTCATTTTAAGAATGCCTTGTGGATTGATTTCCGGGCGCTCTAACAAGCTCTCGCGGCATTGTCATCTTTCTGCTGTAGTTGCATAGTCGACGCTTCGTTCCGTGGAGAAAATACATGCAGATCACTCGACGCCATTTTGGCCTGAGCCTTGGGAGCATTGCCTTTGCAGGTCTTGCTGCACGTGCCTGTGCTGCAGTTCCCGTTCCAGGCATGAACGAGGTGCGCGGCTACGGACCCCTGGTTCGCGACCCAGACAATCTCGTCGATCTGCCAAAAGGGTTCCGTTACCGCGTGATCTCGCGGTTAGGCAATCTCATGGACGACGGCTTTCTTGTACCCAATGCCGCTGACGGCATGGGCGCATTTGACCTTGGGAGCGGTAAAGTTGCGCTGGTGCGAAATCACGAATTGTCACAGCGCGACCTTCGCTTTGGCCCATTCACCGGTGACATTGCCGCTGATTTCAATACCTATGATCGCATCGCCGACAAGAAGGCCATGCCTTTGCCGGGCGGAACGACCACTCTCATATACGACATGAAAACCGGTCAGAGAGAAGCCGAATGGCTGAGCCTGTCCGGTACGATCCGCAACTGCTCGGGCGGAATTACCCCGTGGGGCAGCTGGCTTAGCTGTGAGGAAGCGGTCACCAGGGCAGGTGACGGCGTCGGCAAGGACCATGGCTACATATTCGAAGTGCCAGCCAGGCACCGCGGCCTGGTTGACCCGGTACCACTCAAGGCCATGGGTCGTTTCAACCACGAGGCCGCGTGCGTCGATCCGCGTACCGGCATTGTCTATTTGACCGAAGACCGTGACGACGGGCTTCTCTATCGCTTCATACCGAATGAAAAGGGTGTGCTTGCG
>JBATDO010000071.1:0-2088 GCA_049663505.1 Sphingorhabdus sp. | reverse complement strand
GCTGGGCCACGAGTTTTACAGGTATCGAGAGCAGCATCGGGCCCTTGATGGGCTTCATCTGGAAGCGCAGCATCCCGTCATGGGCCGAGCGCTCGGCCTGCCACTCGGAAACGCTCATCATTTGCGTGGCCCCGGCACGGATCACGGCATCGCCATAACCCAGATTGGCCAGCAGGTCGGTCAGGCCGCGACCAAATCGCTCGCCGATCGGGTCGAGACCGGGAAAAACCAGGACATCCTCGTTGGTACGCGTCAAGGATGCAGGTGCTGCCTGTGTTTTGACTGCGGCCTGGGTCATTGGATCACCAGGTTGCTGAAATAGACATTGTCGATGCCGCCAAAGCCTTCCTTTTCGCGCAGCACGGCGTTGACTGCACGGGTCATCTCTTTTTGCAATGCGACCTTGCCCTCGGGACTGGAGAGGAAGGTGGCGTCTTGCTGGGACAAGACCATGAGGACCGCCGAGCGTACGGGCACCATCTGGCGCTGGATGTTCGAGATCACCTTGCCATCATAATAAGTGGCAAGGCTCAGGCCCACCTGGACAAAGCCGTTGCCGTCAGCAAGATTTGCCGTGAAAGCCTGTTCGAGCGGGTAATAAGTGACCTCGTATTTTTTCGGATCGATTTTCACGCGGTCGTTCTTGACCGAGACGGTTCCGACCTTGAGCGGGGCGGCCTTGCCTTCGGCTCCTTCGGCGACTTCTTCGGGTTCTTCGTTGCGCAGCACGAGCTTGGGCATGTTCTCGTCTTCCTTGGAGTGCTTGTCAGCAACTCCGCCTGCGGCATAAATGCCACCACCAATGCCGGCCGCCAGGAGGATCACGCCGCCAAGTACGATCATGATGATCTTCATTTTCTTGCTTTTCTTTGGCTGTGCTGCCTTGGCTGGAATCTTACTCATGTGGTCCTCTTTCGAATTCAGGCAAAGCGGCCATCTGGCCGTTCGTTCGTGTGTTGTTTCGGTTCGTCCGTGCCTTCAAAGGCAGTTTCGATAAGATGATGGGGGGCAGACTGGCGCTGTGACTGGTTGCCCCGCGCCATGTCGTTTCCGCTGGTTACCTGGGTGTCGGCCACCCGGATCCCCTGGGCTTGCAGGCTTTCGACCAGGCTTGGCTGGGCAGCTGACACGATCCTGCCGGCCTCGTCGGTAGTTGTCGCGATGTTCACGCTGAGACCGGCTGCGCCTGTCAGGAGGTCGATGTCCATTTGTCCCAGATTTGCAGGGCTCAAGCGAAAGGAAATATGGTCGGTGTGCTCTGATGCCGAAACGATGTCGGTTGCCAGCTGGTCGAGCCACTCCATGTCGCGGGCAAGGTCAAGATGGCGCTCGGCTATCATGGCCGGACCCGACAGGTCAGTAAGGCGTCCAACGGTTTCAGCACCCACGGGCCGGGCATCACCCGACAGTGGCGCGATATTGGCAAGTCCCAGTGCAGCGTCAAAGGCGGTGTCCTTGGCCTTGGGCTCTGAGGTGGAGTTCGAGTTCGAGGCCGCGTTTGGCAGTCCTGTGCGCGCTGTGTCTTTCTGAGCGATGTCCTCCAGCAGCTGGCCCGGCATGGCCGCATTGCCGATCGTCGCCGACGCGGACGAAACGGCCATGTCCTTGGCCGCACGGGCAGACAAGCTGCGCGCTGGAACAACCGCCTTGGCATTTGCTGCGTCAATGACCGGCATTGCCAGGGGCACAGGCGCCATATTCTCGTTTTGCACAATTGCTACAGGCTTTGATTGATCAGATTTGTTCAACGCGTCTGCGATCTGGAGAGATGGATTTTCTCCCTCTGCTTCACCTTTTTCGGCTCCGATGCTTGCAGACAATTCGGCGTCTGAGGCGCTTTGTGCTGAAGTCGTCTTGCGCCCGGCTGCATCTGCCAGGCGGCGTTGCATGACATGCCACGGCGCGTTTGAAGCGGCCTTGGGTTCGACGGTCGTGGTCGGAGTAACGTTGTCTGGAAGCTCGCCCTCAGTCATTGCCTCAACGCCTGAAGAAAGGCCGGGCAAAACAGTGGACAGGGCTGCAGGCAGGGCTGGCATGTTGGACATGGCCTGCACAGTCGCGAGCGCCAACTGGGCTGGCGTGTTTGCA
>JBATDO010000070.1:0-2413 GCA_049663505.1 Sphingorhabdus sp. | reverse complement strand
TGCGGGAACTTGCCAGGCGAATGGACGGCGACAGCATCAATGATGCCCGTGAACACGCAGGGGGTGAATTCGACCTATTTGCGATCGAGGGCGCTGTTCCCCCTTATGCAATCCCCAATCTGACAGTTGACCATTTCCCGGTCACGCTGGCAGTTCCAACCGGTCCCTGGCGCAGCATGGCGCACAGCTACAATTGCTTCTTTATCGAGAGCTTCATCGACGAACTCGCCAAAAATGCAGGTATTGAGCCATTATCCTATCGCATGCAGATGCTGGTCGGGCAAACCCGTCTCGCGCGGTGCCTGACGGGGGTCGCAACAATGGCGGCTTGGGACGGCGGCGTGTCGGGAAGCAGCAAGGGGCTCGCATGCCATTCGATGCGCGGCAGTCACATCGCGATTATCGCCAGCGCGCGCACCGGAGAAACCGGTGTGCGTGTCGACAGGATCTCGGCCATGGTCGACTGTGGTCGACTGATCAACCCTGACCTCGCACGCCAGCAGATCGAGGGGGGAATTGTCTTTGGACTGGCGCAGGCCCTCGGTGCATCAACAGAATATGAGAATGGATTGCCCACGGTGAAAAGACTGCGCGATATTGACTTGCCCCAACTGGCTGATGTGCCGGAAATAACGGTAGAATTCATCCGTAGCGATGCATCTCCAGGCGGCATCACTGAACTTGGCGTGCCTGCGGTTGCGCCTGCGATCGCCAATGCTCTGTTTGCAGCCGCCGGCGTTCGGCTACGCGAACTTCCATTGTTGTCGCGCGGCCTGTGAGCAATCTTCCCGAAAATCATCCAAGCGTGCCAACACCGCGCGTTGGCGTGCTGCTGGTCAACCTTGGTACACCAGATGCAGCTACCCCGCAGGCTGTGAAACGATATCTCAAGCAATTTCTTTCCGATCGGCGCGTCGTCGAGATACCGCCTCTTGTCTGGCAGCCGATACTGCGCGGCATTATTCTCAACACGCGTCCGAAAAAGTCAGCCAGGGCCTATGCCAAGGTCTGGACGGACAAGGGGTCGCCCCTGGCCTTTTTTACAGCTGCGCAGACACAAGCACTTTCCTTGCGAATGGGGGCGGGTGTCGATGTCCGTTATGCGATGCGTTATGGCAACCCATCGGTGGGCGATCAACTCGCAGCGATGAAGAAGGACGGGTGTAACCGCATCCTGGTGGCCCCGCTCTACCCGCAATATTCAGGGGCAACGACAGGAACGGTGCAAGACGAGGCCTATCAAAGGCTGATGGCCATGCGATGGCATCCAGCCTTGCGCACATTACCCGCCTACCACGATGATCCAGCCTATATCGATGCCCTCAAAGCCTCGATTGAAGCATCACTCCTGGAAGTGCCGTTCGTCCCCGATGCAATCGTCATCAGCTTCCACGGAATGCCCGAGCGCACATTGCACCTTGGCGATCCATATCATTGCCATTGTCAAAAGACTGCGCGTTTGCTGTCGCAAGCCATGAACCGCGAACTCGTCGTGAGCTTTCAGTCGCGCTTCGGCCGCGCCAAGTGGTTGGAACCTGCGACAGATGCAACACTTGTGCGGCTCGCACGCGAGGGCAAGAAGAAAATCGCGATATTTGCCCCCGGCTTTTCGGTCGACTGTCTGGAAACGCTCGAGGAGCTTGCTATCCAGGGTCGCGAGCAATTCGAAGAGGCGGGCGGCACGGATTTTGCCTATCTACCATGCCTTAACGATAGCAAGGTGGGCATGGACATGCTTGAAACGCTCGTCAGGCGCGAACTGGCTGGCTGGATATAAATAGCTGTTCGCTAACGTTCACGTCAACTTGCAGCGGCTCGTCGCACTGACTAATCTCCCTGCAAAATAACGAGAAACCTTTAGGAGATGATTTATGACGCGCGTTGCGGTGGTTACCGGGGGCACCCGCGGAATTGGTGAAGCAATCAGTCTGAAGTTGAAGGAAAAAGGCCGAATGGTCATCGCCAATTACGGCGGAAATGACACGGCCGCAAAGCAGTTTTCGGAGCGGACCGGGATTCCTGTAAGCAAGTGGGACGTGGGCGACCACCAGAGTTGCATAGAAGCCTGCGCTGCAATCGAAGCCGAATATGGCCAGATCGACATCATGGTCAACAATGCCGGCATCACGCGAGATGCAACGATGATCAAGATGACTTTCGAACAATGGGACGAGGTCATTCGCGTCGACCTCACGGGATGTTTCAACATGGCCAAGGCAGTGTTTGCCGGGATGCGCGAACGCAAATGGGGCAGGATCGTGAACATTGGATCGGTCAACGGGCAGGGAGGTCAGATTGGCCAGGTCAATTATGCCGCTGCAAAATCGGGGATCCACGGTTTTACCAAATCCCTTGCAGCAGAAGGCGCGCGTTACGGCGTGACTGCAAACGCAATTGCACCCGGCTCTATCGG
>JBATDO010000069.1:0-12343 GCA_049663505.1 Sphingorhabdus sp. | reverse complement strand
GGGGCACGCGCTGGCCGGCCCAACTCGCCTCTACCGGAAAAACCGTCGGGAAAATGATGATACGGCCTGTCGGCAATCGTCTGCCAGCGCGAATGCACCAGACGGCCGAAACGGATAAGTCGCGACCCTGAAATCTTCCGTCGCCTCATGTGGCCAATGGTCTTGCCATCCTTCGCGCAGTCCGAGGAAGGCGTAGGTCCCGATCCCGGTTCGGCATGCTTCTCGCAGCGTTTCGTGCATTAGCAGGACACCTGGTGAAAAGCGGGCAAATTCCTCGTTGAATCCAATCTTGATCTCGAACCAGGCCGATTGCTGGCGAAGGATCAGTCGGCATGCCGCATCGCGCCCGCCAATTGTGAGATAGGCAAGCACAAGCGAACCCTCGCGGGCAAATGCCCTGGCCAGTTGCGAGACGAAGCCATCCATCCGGGGGTCGGCGGCCAGTGCGGTCCCCGAGCGCTGTTTCCAGCCGGAACCTTCTATGGCCCTGATTCGAGCCAGTTGCTCAGGGACATTACCAAGCTCCGGCGTTATAAATTCGGACAGGACCTGGCCATGCTTTTGCATTGCTGCGCGCCATTTACGCCGGATGGTTGATCGACGACTGCTCGACATCGATGCTTCGAAGGATTCGAAATCAATTGGTAGCTGGACGGCCACGCTGGCGTGGCGGGGCCTGCAATGCACGGCAGCGTTCGAGCGCAGTGCCGACGAAAGCAGCGCCAGATCTGTTTTGCTGGTTTCGAGTCGCCGGAAGAGGAAGGGTTTGCGCAAACCGGCGCAGGCATGGGCAAGTGCTTTGAGCGCATCTTGGTCCCGATAGAGAAGCCGAAATGGCTCACCGACGAATTGGTCGATCGGGACAAGTCGGGCGGGTGAAAGCGCTTTGTCTATCATCAGTGGAGCTGCCGCTGCCAAATGGGCGCCGTCCCAGACCAAAACGACCGAAAGCTCGAACTGGTGTTGTTGCAAGGTGGCGAGCACCGCACTGAACCATGCGTGGCGTGCCAACGGAGTTCCAATGCGTGTAGCAAGCGCGTCCCACATCTCGCCCAGTTCGGCGAAGCGTTGCGGATCGCTCACGATTTCTGTGCTCAGAGGCGTGACGGTCATCCGGTTGCGGTTGGGACAGTTTCGGAAAAGTCCGGCCTTATGTGCGGATCTGTCCGGCGGGTGAGATTAAATGGCCGCAGCGCCAATGACGCGCCAGCCAGTATTGCAAAGCTCACACCCGGAACGGCGGTTGCCGAATTGACGGCGGCGGGGATCAGGCTCAGCAAAGCGGCGCTGCCTAGCGCGCCGCCAAGATTTTCCGATTCTATTGCAGATTCTGCCCAACTCGAGCGGCGCCATGGCTGGAATGTCACAATGAGGTAAGTCAGGAATGAGACGATCCCGATGACGCCCATCGAACCCAGCATTGCAAAGAAAATGCTCGACGAGCGGAAACTGCCCGCTCCGACGCCGAGACCGAATGAAGCGAGGAACAGCTCTAAGCCTTGTCGCGTCCAGTAAAGCCTTTGAAGGCCGGAATCGCTGGTCGATTTCTCGACCGTCATACGCTTCACGACATCGACAACCGATTCGACCAATGTAGGAGAAGCCGTGAAGGCCACCGCGGCAAGGAACACGAGCAACCCGATTGCGGCAAATGCTGTCTTCGCCTTGGCGAAATTTGCGGTACCCGGCAGGACGATGGTGCGTAGGACAAAAAACAGCGCGTAGATTGCCAGACCGAAATAGGCGGTTGAAGAGGTGCTAAAGAATAGCACAGCGCCCATCACCAAGCTGGCTAAGCCTGTCGCCCTGCTACGAATTGAATGATACCACATTTCAGAATTCGTCACGAAAAGTACGAACCCAAAGGCTGCATAGGCGGACGCTTCAGGAAATATGCCGCGAATACGCACAAAACCGCCGACTTCATCGTCGAGTTGCAGGTAGGCTGAGTTGCGAAACACCTCGAACACAACGTCGGCAGGCGTACCCCGCATTGCAACTCCCGCCAGTCCCAATGTTGAATGCGCAATTGCCATTACCACGAAAGTAGTAACCAGCAACTCTGCCGCGTTCTTGCGGCGGCAAGCTATCCAAACGGCAATGGCCGACAGGAAGGCGCCTAATAGATAAAGTGCTGCGGTGAAGTTCTGCGGAGTTGGCTCCAGCGGTACGGTTGCAAACAGGTCAGCCGATTGGGTGTAGCGCATCGGATAAACTGTTACCGAGCCCGCGAAAATCCGGGGTAGGACAAGCGCAGTTGCAATGCCGTAGAATGAAAACAGCGCAAACATGCGATTGGCCTTGAATGCTTCGGGAAGTTCACCAATCGCCGTGCTGCCTGGCATGAGGATTCGAAGGAAGACAAAGGCTAAAGCAAACTGGATTGGTGGGATTGACGAGCCGCCCAGAGATGGAAGCAAGATCGCAGCCGACCCATTGAACAGCGCTGACATCATCAAAAGCATGAGCGCGTGACGCATGTTTCCAGCGATGACGACCAAGGCACCAAGGACAATTTGCGCATAGCCGATGAAGGTCAGTTCCATTGTCCTGTCCGTCAGCCGTTGGCGATAAACCGGCTGATTCGTTCGTCGAAAAGCTCGGGAGCGAACCGGTCCGCCTGCGCGACTGCATCGCGCGGATCAAAATGGCGCAGGAATTCTTGCATCTCGTCCACCGCTGCAATCAGGCTTTCGGGCTCCTGACTTTCGAAGAAGACACCGGTTCGGCCGGGGACAACCGTATCGAGCGCGCCGCCGCGTCCGAGTGCGATGACCGGTCGACCCGATGCCATCGCCTCGACTGGCGCGATACCAAAATCCTCCTCGGCGGTAATGACGAAAGCGCGCGCACGTGCATAAGCGCGGCGTAGCGCTTTGAAATCCAGCCGTTCAACAAACTGGATATTGGGTCCGGCGCGCGCCTTGAGGTGCTTGAGCATGCTGCCTTGACCGACCATGAGCAGTGGCAGACCGTTGGCGGTAAACGCATCTACCGCGAGGTCGGGCCGCTTGTATGGCACCATTGCGCCAACCCAAAGATAATAGTCGTCAATTTCGGTCGAAGGTGTGAACAACGATGTTTCCACAGGTGGATGGATCACCTGCGCATCCCTTCGCCAGACCTTGGCAATGCGACGACGAACAAATTCGGAATTGGCTGCCAGCCTGTCGATGCGGGCGCTTGAGCTGACATCCCATTGCCGCAGCCAGTGATATATCAGTGGCATTGCGAGCCGGCTCAAGGGATTTGCCGCACTCCGATACTGGTGGTAATGATCCCACAAATAGCGCATCGGAGAATGGCAATAGCAGACATGCAGGCTGTCCGGCGCCGTGATCACACCTTTGGCCGGGCCCGATTCGCTGCTGATCACCAGATCATATCCAGTGAGATCGAGCTGTTCGAGCGCCAGCGGCATGAGGGGAAGATAATATTGGTAGAACCGCCTTGAGCCAGGCAACTGGTTGATAAAGCTCGTTGTTACCTTCGCCTTGGCAATTGTCGCTGAAACCAGCTCGGGATGATAGACATGCGTAAAAATGTCGGCCTGCGGATACAAGCCCAGTAGTCGTTCAACGACCCGCTCTCCTCCCCGCATCGACACGAACCAATAGTGCACCAGCGCAACGCGCGGTTGGGAAAAACGGCTTGGACTTGCGTGATAAGCCGGTCCGCGCTGTGCCGAAGTCGCACTCATGAATAATAGTCGCGATACTGCTTGTAGTAAAAGGAGGGGTCACCCCGCTCGAAATAGGCCCGGCGGCGCATGTCAACCTGGTTGAGGGCGAAGCCGACGAGATTGACTTGATCAGACGGCATTCTCTTGAGCGCCGCGCGCATTGCAAATCTCGATGTTTTGCGCCAGCGCGTGATCATGACAGTTGCGTCCGCCCGACTAGCTAGAACCGGGGTCGAGGCGATTGGCAGCAACGGAGGAAGGTCGAGAACGATGTGGTCGAAACGGGTGCGGAGCTCGTCGAGTAAGCGGATAAAGGGTTCACCTGTCAGCAAGTGATCGGGTTGCTCTTTGCTCGGGCGCAGCGGCAGGACGCAAAAAATCCTTTGATCGGACAAGTCGTCAAAACTGATCTCGGTCTTGCCATCGAGATACTCGATAAGGCCGTGATCGTAGTCGCGCATGTCGAGCAGGCGGCTGATACCCGCGCGTCGCAGGTCGCAATCTATCAATATCGTTTTCTTCCCGCTCTGTGCCAGAACATAGGATAGGCAGCACGAGACCACTGTCTTGCCTTCGTCGGGTAATGCCGAAGTAATCGCGATCACCTGGTTTTGTCCACGCGTCGCTTGGCTGATTGCCGTATCGAGCGCCCGAAAGGATTCGGCGAAGGCTGAATTGGGCGACTCCTGCATAGCCGTCACTGCGTGGCGGATTTTTGGTTCGACCGACTTTAGTAGGGGTATCGATGTGAGGTAATGCCCGCCTGATGTCCTCTCGAGTTCGTCAGGCGTCGAAACGCCGTGGAATACTGCTTCTGCAACATAGGCTGCCATGACACCGAGGCCCAGGCCAATCACCACAGACAGCGCAATGGTCAACGGGATGTTCGGGCTCTCAGGCCAGGCAGGCACATTGGCAAGGGTTAGAATCTTGGCATTGGGTCGTTCGCTTCCTTCGGCCGCGAGCAACTCCTTGTAGCGATTGAGATAGGCTTCGTAGATGCCTTGCGAGGCCCCGGCCGCCCGTTCCAGATCGCTGAGCCCAACCATCGCTGAATTGTTCAGCGTAAGCTTGCCGCGCGCTGATGCGAGACTTCCCGAAAGCGAAGCCATCCGCTGCTGTGAAACATCGCGTTTGGCGCGCAGATTGGAAATAACCCGACCGATCTCCGCCTGGATCTGCCCGCGAACCTCGACCAATCTGCTCTGCGCCTGGATCAGCTGCGGATGGTTGGCTCCATATTTGCTGCCCAGGTCCGCAACTTCTCCGGCAGCTTGGGCCTCCTGGGCGCGGAGTGACGAGATCACAGTTGAACCGAGTGCTTCACCGACATCATCGCCCGATGACCCAGAGCGGAGCTGCGCGAGAGCCGTTTGCAACCGGGCTTCATCTTCGGCGGCGCCAGCGCGAGCGCCAGCTACCTCTTGATTGTAGTTGGAAATTTCCTGCTCGGTCAACGAGGCACCTGACGTGCTCAAGAGGTTGTTGGCGATGCGATATTCCTGCAACGCTCTGGTATCGATCTGCGCCTGTGCACGCAACTCACCGAGCCGCTGCTGCACCAGCGCGAGCGTTTCTGCACGATTTTCTTGGTTGCTGCGTAGTTCCCAGCTGGCGAACTGGCGGGCGAATTCGTTGGCTATAGTAGCCGCCGCCGGTGCTTCGGTGGCCGAATAGGAAATCGCAAGGGCGTAGCTTTCCCCGGTCCGGGTGGCCGACACTTCGCGCTCCAGTTCATCGACCACGTTGCGTAGCTCGTTGTTGTTCAGGCCCTTACCCATACCGAGTGCAGCAGCAACGCGCTCTGCCATTGTCCGCGATGTGATAATTTCGACCTGGGTGTCGACCAGTCCGCTGTTCAGGGCCTGGCGGCTCTCTGCCCGGTCCGCTGCGCGGATTTCTTCGGCAGCGTTGTCTGTCAGCATCACCGTGGCATTGGCTGTGTAGATTTTAGGAGCAAGCAACGAATAGGTCAGGCCCACCAGCAGGCAAAGAGCCAGCACGCTCAGGATCAGCTTAATTCTGCGACGGAAAAAGGCCACACTTTCGGTCAGGTCCAACCGATCAGATGGTGCCGGATGAGAGGTTCCATATTGGGCTGGAGGCTGGCCTGCGGGCGCATTCGTCACCGGTACAAGATGATTCGATTTAGTCATGGCTATGCCTCGATTGCGGTTTGTGGATGGAGCCGACCGGAATGATGCGGATGCGCAACATCAGAATCGGGCTCTGACGCCAAGGGTTGCAGCGACGCCTCTATAGTCACGCCCCAACGCGTTTCCGTCCTGTTTGCGCCAGCCGATGCTAGCGATCAGCCCCACATTTTTCGTCAGACGATAATGTGCCTTGGCAGAAGCATTGAAGCGCACGTCCTTGCGGCCGCTGCCCTGATACTCTTCGTCGCTGATGCCCAGTTCGACGGAAATAAGCGTGCGGTCGCCGATGGTCTTGCGAGCATCGAGAGAAAAATCGCTACGCACGATGGCAGGAACATCTAGACGCATGCCGGGATCGATTACCCGGGTTGCAGCGGCAGCAAGCTGCCAATCGGGGCGCGGTGTCCATTCGACCTGCAAACGGAAATTGACCGCGCGGACGTCCTTTATCGACGGATTGTCGAACTTCTGTCGGATATATCCCACCCCGACCTCCAAATCGACGAGGTTGGTCAACCGCAGGAGCATGCCTGCAAGCACGCCAAAGCCATCGGAGTCGCGCTGCAATGGCAATGATTGTGAATAATCGACTTTGTTGATCGACGCTTCGACGAAGATCCGCGAGTAATGGCTGCTAGGCGCGCTGCCACGAACCCGGGCCCGCATAACTGTCGAATCGCGCTCAGAAAGGTCAACGGGCAGGCCATTGATCTTTGCGTCCCGGTACCTCGTCTCGGCAATTCGCCCTTCCGCAGTCAGTTCGAGAAAGCCTCCCTGGCGCCGTACCATGAGGCCACCAAATGTGCGATCGAAGGCCACTGGTTCGTCGGTCAGAAATTGGTCGCCAGCCGTACCGCGCTGTTCGATCCCGCGCCGGAAACCGGCATCAGCGATGACTTCGGTGCGTTGTGCCAGTTCAAATATTCCCTTTCCTTGAACATCGAATTGGTTGTTGTTTTCGCCTTTGATATCCGCATAGCGACGGATATCTGCCCCGCTGGTCAGATTGAACTGATGTCGCGCCAAATCAGTCCGCAAATTGAGGCGCGGTCTGAAGGAGAGTGCGAAGTCGTCCAGTTCCGCTTGGTTGCTGTTGTAGACATTGTCATCATAGGTCAGGTCGCTTTCGATGGACGGGAGAAGCAACAGGCTTGAGCTGATCCGGAATCCGTCTCCGCGTTCAGGCTCGAACAGATCAACTGGAGTGACCACCTCGTTATTTTGGGCATGGGCTGGCCGGGACAAAAATACGCAGACCAGGGCCGCGATTGGGCCCAGCGGCTTGGGCTTTGCCCTGACCTGTCCGGCTCGCGGCTTGATCCGGATTGCCCGGGCAGAGGGACGTGTGGGTTGCGGAGCTGACTCAGACTTGAGGAACGCAATAATCGAAATAGCGTCAAGCAAGCTCGCGAGGATCGACGTCGGGGCGACAACCGAGCGACGATAAGTGCGCTCGCTTCCAGTCGGGCACTTGCGCCCGGGCCTATTCGAAAGTATCAGCCGTCGACCCAATGGTGATAAGGCGATCGGGATGATAGAGTTGCCGCCCGGTTCTGGTGTGGAGGAACATGCGCGAGGTGAGGTGCGGAGCTTCGCCCGCGGACTTGTTGTGGCACTCCCGCTGGCGTTCATCGCATGGCTGGTTTTTTTCTTGATGATGTGATCTGTTTTGCTGCCCGTCATTGCGACTATCCATTGCCGACAAGAACAGCTGGAATGGTCGCTAACAAGATCTTGAGATCAAATGCCAGTGTCCGGCTATGCACATAAAGTACATCGGTCGCGACCCGTCTTCTATAGGTCGTCCTGCCGTTGCGGGTAACTTGCCAAAGGCCAGTCAAGCCTGGCCTGACACTAATGTACATTGCAGCGTAACGGCCGTACCGACGCATCTCGTCTTCGACGATTGGTCGCGGTCCGACCAGGCTCATCTCGCCGCGAAGCACATTGATCAATTGTGGAAGTTCATCGAGCGACGTATTGCGTAGTATTTGCCCGAAGCGAGTGACGCGGGGGTCGCAATGCAGCTTTTGCGTACTAACCCATTCGCGCAGTAGCGCATCGTCCTTGGCTAGCAATCTTACTAGCCGCTGATCAGCGTCGATACACATCGTACGGAATTTAAGGCAATTGAACGGGATGCCGCCAAGCCCGACGCGCCGATGTGCAAAGAAGATCGGGCCACGCTCAGCCAATTTCAGGAAGATCGCGATAGACGCCAATACCGGCAACAAAATGATGAGCAAGGCAGAGGCGATGATGACGTCCACCATCCTGCTCGCTGAGGGAAAACCAATATTTGGCCGGGCAGTCTGTTCTGCAATGCTGCCTGCATGCGGTGCGCTTAGGATCAACGCTGCATCTGCGGCGCTGGCATCGTTGGACGCGATCAGCGGCTGCGGACTGGAAACACCAACATTTCGCGACCGTTCTACAGTCGGCTCGAGCCGTTCAGCCTTCGCTGTTGCGATTTCAGTTTCCCCTTCGATGGAAATAAGCATTTGTTCCAACATTTTCTTTGCCTCGGTTCGCACGCGCGCTCTCACGGTTTTCAACCGATCAAGTGCACGGGAAAAGTGGTCAAAAACGGCACCAGATACAAACGGTCAAAGGTTGTATGTTGGGTCTATCCAGACGGATTAAGACCCTGCGATTTCGTCCGGGACCAATTCCCCAACATAGTAATGGCGCGCGCCCCTTATCCATTTTATGCAGTTGAAAACGCGGGTCGGGTTGAGCCGATTGTACTCCAGCAACGGATGACGGGATGATTGACACAAACGAATCCTCTATCAGCAGAATCACCAAGCGGGTGATTTCCAGATTCAATTTTCTATTGCTCGCGCTAGGGGGCTGTTTCCTGATGGCATCCTGTGCAGCATCGGACTTACCGCTGATGTCGGCTGCAGATGCCAATGCCGGACTTGCCCAAGGCTATCGCATCGCAGACGGGGACAAGCTCAAAGTAACCGTGTTCGACGAGCCGACCCTTACCGGCGAATTTGGGGTCGGGCTGGATGGCAGCCTGTCGCTTCCGTTGATTGCCTCGATGGAAGCCTCAGGGCAAACTCCCAACGAACTGGCAGCGAAGATAACTTCCGCACTAGCAGCAGGGGGGTATGTGCTTTCGCCACGCGTTTCGGTAGAAGTTTCGCAGCATCGGCCATTTTACATTCTGGGCGAGGTGAATGCTCCTGGGGAATATCCCTACATTGGTGACCTGACAGTCGATCAGGCGATTGCCAAGGCGAAAGGATATTCGCCACGAGCCAACAAGTCAGAAGTGGTCTTGCAGCGTCATGGCTGGACCGAGGGCAGAAGAGTGCGGCTGGACTCCGCTCCGCTGCTAATTGCTCCAGGTGACACAATAAAGGTTCAGGAAGCATTTTTCTGACCGCGGAGGGATTTTTTTCGCATCGTTTTCCGAAAATGATCCCATGAGAGCGAGGTCGGTGCCTCAAATTGGCACAACTGTCGAAGGAAAATGGCAGCGGTCGATGGCGGTTTTACCGGTCCTGCCATTTCCGTTCGAGATTGCACCTATTTTTGACGTCCCAAACGGATTTTGACAATTGTGTATATAGCGTCGACGGAAAGCTCTGAGATTTCTATAGATTCCTCAGACCTACACCCCGTGCCAAGCAAATGCTCACAAGCATCGCTCCCGTTTTGACGGTCTTGATCGTGCATCGCGCAGTGAATTTTGGGCAAGGCTAACTCCAATTGGTTATACCTTTCGTATTGTTGACTCGAATTTGAACCGAGACTAACTCACAACATTGTTAATGATTTGTTTAGGTTATTGCGCCGTCAGAGTCGCTAACCATAGCTTGCCCATAACAAGCTTTTCGGGTCGCCAAAACTGCGCTGGTTCTCGGTTTTCCAACTGAGATTGCCTGTGAACATGTGGTGGCCAGAATACTTGGGGGCGAATAATGTGTCTATAGATGTATGTCTTGTTAGTCCAAATGACATTTCCAGAGAAGGAATGGCTATAATCCTTGATAAGGAGGGCTTCAACGTTCTCAGTTCCTGGGAGTCTGTTGACGACCTGGCGTCGATAGAATCTGCAACTGATTTTATCACAATCCTTGATTGCGGCTCATTGTCCAGCCAGCTTGGCGCGGTCGAACATGCGAGAAATTGTCTTCCCAATTCACGTATCGTGGTCGTGTCAGAACAATTCGATCTGAAGACGGTGATCGACTGCCTCAGCGCAGGGGTGCATGGCTACATCATCAAATCCACCAGATCGACGCGCATGCTTGCGGCGCTGCGACTTGTCGCGCTTGGCGAGAAGGTCGTGCCGTCTGATTTCGTCGACACGGTCAGCGAGTGCGGGATTGAGCACGCTATAGGATCTGATTTTGATCAGGAAATTGAAGAGGCGAAACTTTCTCCCCGCGAGCTGGACGTGCTCTGTTGTCTAATGGCTGGTTACGCGAACAAGGTAATTGCTCGAAAACTCGATGTCTGTGAAGCAACGGTGAAAGTTCATGTGAAGGCCATCCTGCGCAAACTGCGAGTCCACAATCGCACGCAGGCCGCGCTGTGGGCCAATACACATGGCATCAACGAAACGGTCATTGTTTCCTGACAGTATCCGGGTCGTCGCGGTACAAACACAGGTCCGAAATCAACTTTGTCTGTCTTGAAGCAGTCTGGAGAGTTCCCGATCAACGCTGGGAAGGCACTGGCTGCGGGCAGGTCGCTCGACCTTCTCGCAATCCCAAAGGGCAAGCTCTATTCCCGATGCAGCGTCACGAACGAAGAGGAAGATAGGCTTCTCGCGGGCACGCGGTGAAATTGTGCTGTTATGCGCCTGTTTTTCTTCTGTTTCGTAGGCCAGGACCCGACAGCCTACTTGCCCTGCACATTTTCCGAGAGCCGAAACTGCCCAACGACCGCTGGGAGATGCCTGATCGACAGCGAGGAAGATGGCTCTATCCGTTTTCGGAGCAGGTGCTGCAGATATGGTCTTGCCTGTCATCGTTTCGGCCTTTGCCAATGTTGCAGTTGAGGTCCCCATTACAGTGGGGTTCAATTGCGTTCCAGCTGCAACACTGGAATCCAGCAGTGTGTCGGATCGGCTAACAGCCTGGTAGGTGAGTTGCGCAAGTTCCGCTTCGCTTGCAGATCTTGGCCGTCCAGACAAGATCCCGCGCGTTCCAGGCCAGCGATAGAAGATGTGGGGTCCGACCTTGCCCAGGCGGACCAGCTTGCTGCTCCACCAAGGCACAACATAGTCGGCATGGTAATGTGTCGCCTGTGAGACTTCGGGATAGATTGTGCCTTTCAGCGCGAGTGCAGCGACAGCGCGCGCACGTGCCATTGCCACCGGAGATGGATGTCTGCGCGCCATGGAGCCATCGCACGTGAAAGTGAACTGGCAGCCGGTGGCGCGGTGTGAACCGTCGAACACGACCCCGCAAACAGATTTGGGAAAACCGGGATGGGCGACCCGGTTCAGCACCACTTGCATAACGGACCTCTGGCCATCGAAATCATTGCCTGCTTCATACCAGGCTGCGACTGCCAGGCAGTTGATCGCACGATCACGATCGCCAACTGGTCCCAGGAACTGAAGCTGTGCGGACAATCCGCTATTTGCAGCAACTGAGGGCGCCTGAGCTTGCACGACGGCGCTTACTGCCGCAGCAGCAGGAGACACGACTGCAAGTGACAATGCGTCGACAACGATCTGAGTAGGGCTAGCCCGGTCCGCAGTCGTTGACGCGGAATTCCAGTTCGATTGATAGGCTGGCAGCAAGCACAAGCCGATAAATATTGGCACCAACCAAGCATATCGCCGCGCTGCTCGCGCGGGGGGATGTCGGTGAGTGACGATGTCAATTTGCTTTTTGGCCAATTCACTGCTCTCGGTAAAATCCGCACAATCGGTTGCGCAGATGATAGGACATGCGACTGTGTAATGGCCAATGTCCTTCGGAGTTAGAAGTAGGGGGTTCCGATATAGCCCTTATGGGCCACGGTTCATTGTGACTGTCGCCTTGGCAAAGCTGCCCCCGTCCAAAGTCGCTCGACGGACTTTCGGGGAATGGCGTTGATGGCAGCAGGCAGCACGCGCTCGGCAAAGCCTAGAATTGTTGCATTGCCAGCGCGCGTGCGCGCAGCGAAACTGCCGTCGCGACATGCAGATCCCTTCAGCATCGGAACGGCGCAGTCGGCAAACAACGTTTTGTAGCGATCATCGCCCTTGCCGAAATCGATCGTGGAAAATCCTTCCATCGCGGCATGTCGTGCACAATGATCAATCAGCTGCAAACCAGGACTGTATCGTTGGACCGCGAGGTCATAAGCTGGAAACCACCAGTGGAGGACATTGCAGGAGACAAGACCAAAATGCGCCGCAACCGGTTGGGAGCCGGCGAACAATATGCTCAGCGCGCTACGAAAGGCAGGGCTTTCGGCCGTTCGTAGGCCTCGCAAAACTTCTCCCTCCCAGCCAGTACAGTAATCCGGGCGGAGACCCATGCGCGAATAG
>JBATDO010000068.1:0-9244 GCA_049663505.1 Sphingorhabdus sp. | reverse complement strand
GTGCTTGCCCTTGTGATAGGCATCTTTTGTCGCCCCCCACAATTCATCTGCTGCTTCACCGACATAATGTTTTGCCTGGTTTGGTAAGCTCTCCGCTGCCAGCTGTTCCGGAGTTTTTTCGCCACATTGCGGGCAAAATTTGGAACCTTCGGAATACTCGGCGCTACACGCGTTGCAATAAAATCCCATGATCAATTTCCCTTCTGTGTATTAGATGGGTAAGTCACCTTGTGAGTTCAAGAGGGATATATCGGGAAGCGTTCGCACAAGTTGCGAACGCGGCTTTTTACGTCCGCTTCGACCGCTTGGTCGCCATGTTCGCCCTTCTGTCGGAGGCCTTCGAGCACGTCAGCGATCATGTGGCCGATCTCCCGGAATTCTGCAGGACCAAAGCCGCGCGTTGTTCCTGCAGGAGACCCAACCCTTATGCCGCTGGTTTTGACAGGCGGCAGAGGGTCGTTCGGTATACCGTTCTTGTTACACGTAATGGCAGCCCGCTCCAAAGCTTCGTCGGCATCCCGGCCAGTGATCCCAAGCGGACTCAAATCGACCAATGCGAGGTGCGTGTCCGTCCCGCCTGATACCAGATTTGCACCCCGCTCGTTGAGAGTAGCAGCCAAGACTTTTGCATTTTCAATTGTTGCGGCGGCATAGGTCTTGAAGTCGGGGCGCAATGCTTCGCCAAACGCAACAGCTTTTGCCGCAATCACGTGCATCAGTGGGCCACCTTGCAGTCCTGGAAATACTGCAGAGTTGATTTTCTTCGCGATCGCTTCGTCATTGGTCATGATCATCCCGCCGCGCGGACCACGTAACGTCTTGTGCGTCGTGTTGGTGACGACATGAGCATGTTCGAGTGGGTTGGGATGAACTCCACCTGCTACGAGGCCGGCAAAATGTGCCATATCGACAAAGAAGGTTGCCCCAACCTCGTCAGCAATCGCCCGAAATTTCGAAAAGTCGATAATGCGAGGGTAGGCTGAGCCTCCAGCAATAATGATTGTCGGGCGGTGTTCTTTCGCCAGTCTTGCGACTTCGTCAAAATCGATCAGATGCGTCTCGGGATGAACTCCATATTGGATAGCGTTGAACCACTTGCCCGACATTGCGGCTTTTGCCCCATGTGTCAGATGTCCGCCTGCATCAAGGCTCATGCCAAGAATCGTGTCGCCAGGCTTAGTTAGGGCAAGCATTACAGCACCGTTGGCCTGGGCGCCCGAATGCGGTTGCACATTGGCAAAGCCTGCTCCGAAAAGTTCCTTTGCTCTTTCAATAGCAAGGGTCTCAACCTCATCCGATGGCGCGCAGCCCTGATAGTATCGCTTCCCAGGGTAGCCTTCTGCGTATTTGTTTGTGAACACGGAGCCTTGTGCTTCGAGCACAGCCTTTGACACGATGTTTTCAGATGCGATCAGCTCGATCTGATGTTTCTCACGATCAAGTTCGTGCTCAATTCCAGCAAACACGGCGGGATCTGTTTCGCGAAGACCACGAGTGAAAAATCCGTCCGGCTGAACGTTCGAGATGTCATTAACTGGGTGGCTGCTCATGCGGGTTCCTTGAATGCTATCGGTTTAGACAATTTCTCAACTCGGGCGACATGGCGATCGCCTGCAAATTCTGTGGACAGGAATGCATCCAGGCATGCCTTTGCCATATCAATTCCGATCAAGCGCGCGCCCATGGCAATGACGTTGGCATCATTGTGTTGGCGTGCAAGGCTGGCAGAGAGCGGTTCTGAAACGAGTGCCGCGCGCACGGCAATGCTCCGGTTGACCGCAATTGAGATTCCGATCCCCGAACCGCACAGGGCAACGCCGCGCTCGGCTTTGCCATCAGCGATTGCTGCTGCCAGCAGGTACCCATAATCAGGATAGTCGACGGAATTCTCGCAAAACGGCCCAAGGTCGTCCACGGAGTGGCCCAATCCACGCAAATGTTCAGCCAGCGCGGATTTTAGCGCAAGTGCCGCGTGATCGGAAGCAATGGCAATAATCATGGGCCCTATCCAATCATAATGGGACTCGGAAAAGTGCGCTCCATCTAGGGGAGGGGGGTAAAAATTGCCATCACGAATTTCACTTATTCATTTGCAAAACGGTCGGTGGCGCGGATCAGTTGGTCAAGAATAGCTGGTTCTGAAAAGGCATGTCCTGCTCCTTCAACGAGGTGAAACTCCGCATCCGGCCAAGCTTTGTGAAGTTCATAGGCATAACGTGCGGGGCAAGGCATGTCATAGCGACCATGCACGATTGTGCCGGCAATACCAGCTAGCCTCTCTGCATCGCGCAACAGCTGTCCATCTTCCATCCAACCCTTGTGATAGAAATAGTGATTCTCGATCCGTGCAAAAGCAAGTGCAAAACGCCCATCGTGAAATGCCGTCGATGTCGACCTGTCTGGTAGCAGCGTGATTGTCTCACCCTCCCATATGGACCAGGCCTTTGCCGCTTCCAGCTTCGCGACTTCATCTTCCCCCGTGAGAATCCTGTGATAGGCTCCAACCATGTCATGACGCTCATTTTCAGGAATGGGTGCGATGAAATGTTCCCATTTTTCCGGGTGCATCTCCGATACGCCAAATTGATAATACCAATCCATCTCCGCTTTGGTAAGCAGATAGATTCCACGCAGGATGAGTGCGCTTACCCGTTCGGGATGGCATTGAGCATAGGCAAGCGCTAGGGTTGACCCCCAAGATCCGCCAAATACCAGCCATTTTTCGACCCCCACCAGCGCTCGCAAGCGCTCGATATCTGCAACGAGATGCCAGGTGGTATTGCCATCAAGCTCTGCATGGGGTGTCGAACGCCCGCACCCCCGCTGGTCAAACAACAAAACGTCATAAATACTGGGATCGAACAGTTGTCGATGCGTATCGGAAAATCCACCGCCTGGTCCGCCATGCAGGAAAACCGCTGGCTTCCCACCGGGTTTTCCTGAGCGCTCATAGTAGATTTGGTGGCCGTCGCCGACGTCGAGCATGCCTGACGCATAAGGCGAAATGGGAGCGTAAAGGCCGCGCATTTTGGTCATAGGAGTGGTCTGCCGATTGCGAATGTAATCCACCCATTCTATCGGGCCCATGCATTTTCGCCAACCAAAACGCTACCGGCTTGCTTCTGTGTGTGGCCCTGCTAATTCGCAAGCATGCTCAATGCTCTTCTTTCAATCGCAATGATTGCCGGTTTTCTGTTGTTATTAGGCGCATGGAAGCGTTGGCGACGCGAAGGCACCAGCCAACAAATGTGGCTGATGCTCGCTGCTGCACTCGTGATTTTTACCAATATCGCGATCTGGGTTATTCCAGATACAAAAGGTAAGAGCCTGGTTACTGAGGTCAGATGAAGTCCGTGCTCACTTGATAGGGGAGTTTGGATCTAGCCGGAAGTCAAGATAGTTGTTCACAGAAGCCATGAGCATGTCCATCTCATTCTCGTAGAAATGGTTTGCGCGCGGAATTTCGTCGTGATGGATCGTTATGTGTCGCTGCGTCCGCAGCTTGTCGACGAGCTTCTGAACAGCATTCGGGTTGACGACCTCATCCTGCGCACCTTGGATGATGATGCCGGAAGATGGGCAGGGAGCCAGGAAACTGAAATCGTACATGTTGGCGGGTGGAGAGATAGATATGAATCCGCGAATTTCAGGACGCCGCATCAGTAGTTGCATACCGATCCAGGCACCGAAGCTGAAACCAGCTATCCAGGTTGTCGATGCTTCCGGATGAAAACTCTGCACCCAGTCAAGGGCTGCCGCTGCGTCTGACAATTCACCAATTCCGTTGTCAAACTCACCTTCGCTTCGGCCAACGCTTCGGAAATTGAAGCGGAGCACGGCAAAGCCACGCGCCACGAACGTCTTGTACAACTGCTGGGTAATCCGGTCATTCATGGTCCCCCCGGCTTGAGGGTGCGGGTGGAGGATCATCGCGACCGGCGCGCGCGGACGGGGTGGCGGGGAGAAACGGGCTTCGAGGCGGCCTTCTGGACCTGGAATGGCTATGGCTGGCATAATATTTTTCGATTCTAATGATTGAATTGCGCGCGCAGCCAGATTGTTCGAGCTTTGCATGATTTCGAAGCGCTATATAGGTATAGTCACGATTTTCGCAACTGTCATGGAACCTATGCCCACAAAACCGCGTCTCTACCTCGACCATGCCGCCACCACGCCGGTCGTTCCAGCGGCGCGCGAGGCAATGACAGAAGCTCTTGGGCGCTGGGCAAATCCCTCGTCACCCCATGCCGAGGGTAGGGCCGCGCGCGCAGCACTTTAAAATGCGCGCGCACGAATTGCTGATCGGCTGGGCTGGGACGGCGAGGTCATCTTTACGAGCGGTGCAAGCGAAGCAATAGCCATAGCATCGCGCGGCAGGCCGGTCGTTGCAAGTGCAGTCGAGCATGATGCAGTGCTCGCCCATGCCGTTCAAAAGCGTCTTGCAGTCAACGCATTGGGGCAGGTTATATTGTCAGGAATTGATGGACCCGAGCGTTATGCGGTGCAATCTGTGAACAACGAGACCGGTGTCATCCAATCCCTATCCGAAGTCGCGTCCACTGTACGCAGCAAAGGTGGGTCATTCCTGGCAGATTGCTCGCAAAGTGTTGGTAAGATGCCGCTACCTGACGCCGACCTCATTGCAATCTCGGCACACAAATTTGGCGGTCCCCCAGGTATAGGCGCATTATTAGCCCGCAACCTTGGCATGCTTGAACCAACCGGGGGGCAGGAACAGGGTTACCGACGAGGAACAGAGAATCTCCCAGCTGTCATTGCTATGGCAGCAGCACTTGATGCAACAGATGATTGGTTGAGCGAAACCAATCGACTTCGCGATCTGCTGGATGCGGCCATTTTGTCAAAAGGAGGTGAGGTGGTCGCCTTTGGCGCATTGCGGCTTCCGACCATCTCGAGCTACCGAATGCCAGGCGTTTCCGCTTCGAGCCAGCTCATAAGTTTTGATATGGCTGGAATTGCGGTGTCGGCGGGTAGTGCGTGCTCGTCTGGGACGTTGAAGTCCAGCCATGTTCTTGGTGCCATGGGGTGGGAAAGCGCTGCTGCAGGTGAAGTGGTGCGCGTGAGTTTTGGTCCTGGGACGAGCGAACCGGACATTGGTCGGTTTGTCGAAACTTGGTGTGCGATTTCGACCAGAACGAGGAACACATGATCTACCTGGACTATCAGGCAACCACGCAGATCGCGCCAGAGGCATTCGAGGCAATGGTACCTTGGCTTAAGGAAGGCTATGCAAATCCGCACAGTATCCATGCACCCGGCAGGGCGGCAGCCGCCGCAGTGGAAATCGCACGCGACCAGGTAGCAGCCCTGCTACCCCCGGACGGGACTTTGATCTTCACCTCAGGAGCTACCGAGTCACTCAACCTGGCAATCAAGGGAACTGTTCGAACTGCTGACCACCATATCTTTGCAGCAGCGGCAATCGAGCACGCAGCAGTGCTTGATTGCGGCGAATGGCTCTCACAAAGGAGTGATGTGCATATTCTGCCAGTCGGGATCGACGGGCTGTTGGATACGCAAATCGAGCTCCCAAAGCAGTTGCACTTGTTGGCGGTGATGCAGGTCAATAATGAAATTGGGTGTATTCAGCCCATCGAGGAACTTGCAATTGCGGCCCATTCCCGCAACGCATATTTCTTGTGTGATGCAGTTCAGTCCTACGGTCGAATGCAGATTCCCAGCGGACCTGATCTCATCGCAATCTCGGCACACAAGATCCATGGCCCAAAGGGTATAGGGGCCCTTTGGGTGCGAAATGGCTTAAAACTGGAACCGTTGATTCACGGCGGAGGACAAGAGTTCGGATTGCGCTCGGGGACCTTGTCGCCAGCCTTGTGTGCCGGTTTCGGCGCTGCTGCACAATTGGCTGCCGCGCGCATGAACCAAGATTTAGCACATGTAAATGCTCTGTTCGATCGCGCTGTTGGTGCTTTGCCCGAATGGACAATGAACGGTGGTACCGACCATCGATATCTCGGTAATCTCAACATCCGACGTGACGGGGTAGATGCTGCACGATTGATATCCGAGTGCCGTGACATAGCCTTTTCTGCAGGATCAGCCTGCGCGAGTGGATCGGGACGACCCAGCCATGTGTTGAAGGCAATTGGCCTTGGTCAGTCGCAAGCCAGATCCTCGATCCGATTAGGCTTTGGGCGCTATACGACCGAACAGGAAATCGATATTGCTGCGCGGATAATCAATGAAGCTGCAGAGGCAATGTTATGATCAAGGTGACCTTTGTCAGTGCTAATGGTGCTGAGGAACTGACGGTCGAAGCCCAACCTGGCGATAGCCTGCTTGACGTAGCGCAAGCAGCCGGGCAGCCGCTTGAGGGCACGTGCGATGGGCAAATGGCGTGTTCTACTTGTCACGTCATTGTCGGAAAGGAATGGTTTGATGCACTGCCGCGCGCCAGCGACGATGAAGAGGACATGCTCGATCTTGCAAGTGGCGCACGGCGCACGAGTCGATTGTCATGCCAAATCACATTAAGCGAGGATTTGGATGGTATCATCGTAAATATTCCATCGGAAAGCCGGAATATGCAGGGCTTGTGATCGCTTCACTTCCCATTCACCAAAATGCGCCTATATAGGGTTTGTCCGGTTCGCCGGACTATGGTGATAAATGGCGATGTGTAATAGATGCAGCGGACCCGGGGGCGGTACCCGGCAGCTCCACCAAAAATCCTGAGCAGTCAGGGCTATTGACGGGGCTGAACTAGGATCGACGTGTGTTCAAAGACATTGTTTTTGCCCGGCATGAATAAGCCGTGAAATGGTTCACAACCAATAGGTGCAAACGATAACGAAGCACTTGCTCTCGCAGCGTAATTTTGGGCCTCACGGTCTGAACTTACACTAAAAGAACGCGGCTGGACCAGCCGGGCAACAGAATGGTTACGGCGGCCCCGGAGGAGCCGAGCAACAGAATCCTCCGGACTCAATCAACTCCAAAGGCGTGTTGATATTCGACCGCTTCGAGCATTTTCGCGGCCGCCATGAATACGGCGCCTGTACAAAGCGCGAAAAAGACCTTGCCGATATTTCCTGGATATTGTTGCATATACTCCTGCCCGCGCATCACAGCGCCCAGGCCAAGTGCATAAGTGATGAGGAAGACCTCTAGCTTGGTCTTGATTTGAAAGAGGCGGGAAATTTTTTTCATAAGTTAACATACTACAGAGCAATGGCCGTGCCAGTTGCAGAAAACTGCCCGTTGCGATGGTTAACCTCGACGCGGAATGTAAAATATCCCGACGTTTATATCAGTTCTTGCAGGCTACATGTCTCGAGCAGAGCATTGCGGGCATCGCGTACCGCAAAATCCAGCCCTGGATCGCCCAATTGCTCGGGCGTTATGCTCTCGGGCCAAAATTGCGATATGACTCCTACAAGTTGGTCGAGCTTGGTTTCGTTGGCCATAAAGCGTTGATCGACCGTCGATGGGTCTGCAACGACTCGCAACCGAAGGCAGGCAGGGCCTCCGCCATTTGCCATCGACTGCCTGACATCAACCGGGATCAACTTTCGTATTGGTCCATTTCCCGCCACCATTTCACCCAACCAGTTCCACACGCGCTTATTTTCCTGAGCCTCGCTTGGGAGGATCAGTGCCATGGCCCCATCTGGTAGTGTTACAAGTTGGGCATTGAATAGATAGCTCTCAATTGCATCTGCGAGGCTGACCTGATCAGCAGGAACAACTACAATCTCGGCTGCAGGCATCAGGGATTTAATATGTGCATAGGTTTCTTGTGGATTTTCAAAAGCCAGTTCATGCGCAAACAGGACTTTTTCATTGGCGACTGCGACGACATCATTATGGAATGCCCCGGCCGCAATAGCCATTTCAGACTGTTGAACGAACATGGCCTTTTCAGGATCAAGGCGGTGCGCGCGCGCAATTGCCCTTGATGCCTCTAAGTGCTGGCGGGCAGGAAAGGGACCACCTGCTTTGCCGTATACAAATATTTCAATTCCCGGCTCCCCATGTGAAGGGCACAAGCGCATGAAATTAGCAGCACCCTCGTCGCCAAAAGGTGGGGGAACAGGTGAATGGACAGTGAAATGATCTTCATTGGCAAATGCAATTTTCAATTGCGCCATGGTGCCCCTCCATTCGTGACTCCGGTGCGGCATGGTCATCAGGTTTGCGACGGAAAGGTGACAGCGGCGATCTGAGGTGTCGGCAGCGGGCGAAACTGTCGCTGCATTGGCAGCCCACATTGCAGAAGCCGAATAGGCAGCTGCTCGAATATGGGGATCGGCGTGTGCCACATCGGTTGCCAGTGATGCCAACCATCCATGGTTCGGCCTGTCTAACGGCATGAAGAAGCCCTGTGGCAGCCCAAGCCTTAAGTTTGCACGCATCTTGTCGATGCCTTGCAACGCGGCCGCCCGTGGTTGGGAAACAGCGCCTGCATTGTGCGACGAGGCAATGTTGCCGAGGCTCAACCCGGCATAATTGTGACTAGGGCCAATTATGCCGTCAAAATTGATTTCCCTGAATTCCATCCGCTACCACCGAGCCACATGAGTAATGCTGTCGCCGACCGAGAGACCCAAGCGCTTGGCGCTCGAACTGTCTAGGCTGACCCCCTCTTCTGTCTGCTCTAACCAGCCATAGGAAGCCTTGAACTGGTGCATCCTTCCTACTGTTATGAGCATCTTGTCTCCCGCCAAATGTTCGCCGATCCTATCGCTGATTTCTCCGATTATGCTGTCTTTCGCTTCCCGGACACTGCGAATTTGATCGGTGCGCACCGTCATCGTTGGTCCGCCGTCAAAAATGTCGACGTAATTTTCCCATGCAAAGCCTTCATTTTCGAGCATCCGCATCGCCGCGCGCCCTGAAGGGTGTGGCACGCCTATGACGGCGCGTGCGCTTTCCGGAAGCATGGCAATGTAAACCGGGTGCTTGGGCATGAGGTCGGCTATGAACTGGTTGCCGAACTTTGCATTGAATTCATCTGCATCTTGAAAACTCATTCCAAAAAAACGTCCTGCAACGCCGTCCCAGAATGGTGAACCACCAGCCTCGTCAATCACTCCTCGCAGCTCGGCCAGTGTCCTGTCTCCAAAGCGTGCGCGGTGATTGCGGATGAAAAGATAACGGCTACGCGCAATCAACATGCCGAGGCCGCCGGCCCTCTCACCTGGGTGGAGAAACAAGCCGCCTACTTCGGTAGTGCCTTCGAGATCAGTCGACAGGTTTAGGA
>JBATDO010000067.1:0-2342 GCA_049663505.1 Sphingorhabdus sp. | reverse complement strand
TCGCCTCGTGCTCGTTGGTCCGGGCAGATTTCGACTGGGAAAGGTCACCCGTTACTTATCCCACCTCGTGCACCGACCGCCGAAATACGGCACTTGTTCATCAATGACACAGCTTTTGTGGCGTCTTGTCGTGGCCCCGACCAGCGATAGGCAAGGAGTAGAAGATGATCGAATTTCCCAAAGCAGCAACTGTATTGCTGTCGATTTCCACGCTTTTGATGGTGGTAGCAACAGGCACCAGCCTAGCTGCACATGCCGGTTCACGTCCCCATCACAAGGTCCTCGATTCCCCGATTTCCGGTGAGCGCAATAATTACTGGTATGACTACAAGTCAGACCTGGATGAAGCCGAAAGCGAACTGCGCAAGGACTTGAGACGTGCAAAGACGGCGCAGGATCGCCGCGAGGCCTATAATGAATATGATCGTGAGCTGGTCGATGCGCGAAAGGACTATGTACAGGAAATGCGTGAGCGCGGTTACTTGCGCCGCGGAACCGTGCAAGTGCTAGACTAGTCATCGCATAAATAGTTTGCCGCTGCAGCCGTGCTGATATGGACAGCAGCAGCGGCAACCCTTATCGGCTGGCCATGACAATTCAGCCCAGCGATTCCATCCTCATCATCGACTTTGGCAGCCAGGTTACCCAGCTGATCGCGCGACGCGTGCGGGAAGCAGGTGTTTATTCCGAAATTGCGCCGTTTAACAGCGCCGAAGAGGCATTTCACCGGATGCAGCCAAAGGGCGTCATATTGTCAGGTGGTCCAGCTTCGGTCACGACCGACGGATCGCCCCGCGCACCAGACGTCGTAATCGACAGCGGACTTCCGATTCTTGCCATTTGCTATGGACAGCAGACTTTGTGTACACAGTTGGGCGGAACCGTCGAAGGTGGGCATGCAGCCGAATTTGGTCGCGCCGACGTCGAAATCCACAAGCCAAGTCCATTGTTTGACGGGTTTTGGGAAGTGGGCGAAAAATATCCGGTGTGGATGAGCCATGGCGACCGGGTGACTGTCGCACCAGACGGATTTGAGATAATAGGCACCTCGCCCAATGCACCGTTTGCGATCTGTGTAAACGAGGAGCGCCGCTATTACACCACGATGTTTCATCCCGAGGTCGTGCATACCCCTGACGGTGCCAAACTGATTTCCAATTTTGTGCACGGGATTTGTGGGTTGGCCGGCGATTGGACCATGGCTGAATTTCGTGCGACAAAAGTTGCAGAAATTCGCACACAGGTCGGTTCGGGCCGCGTCATATGCGGATTGTCGGGCGGCGTCGACAGCTCGGTCGCAGCCATCCTGATCCATGAGGCAATTGGTGAACAGCTCACCTGCGTGTTCGTCGACCACGGATTGCTCCGGATGAATGAGCGCGAGCAGGTCGAGACGCTGTTTCGTGATCACTACAATATCCCGCTTGTCGTGGTGGACGCCGAAGAGCGTTTCCTGGCCGGTCTCTCGGGCGTTACCGATCCTGAATTGAAACGAAAATTCATTGGTGCTGAATTCATCAACGTATTTGAAGAAGAAGCGACGAAAATCGGTGGAGCCGATTTTCTGGCGCAGGGCACACTCTACCCCGATGTCATCGAATCCGTATCGTTTACAGGAGGCCCCTCCGTTACGATCAAGAGCCACCACAATGTCGGGGGCTTGCCCGAACGCATGAACATGCAATTGGTCGAACCTCTTCGCGAATTGTTCAAGGATGAAGTCAGGTCATTGGGCAGAGAACTTGGACTCAATGACCAATTCGTCGGACGTCACCCTTTCCCCGGGCCAGGCCTTGCAATCCGCATTCCCGGCGAAGTTACAAAGGAAAGATGCGATATACTGCGCAAGGCAGATGCGGTCTATCTCGAGGAAATCCGGAATGCGGGTCTTTATGATGACATTTGGCAAGCGTTTGCCGTTCTGCTTCCGGTTCGCACCGTTGGCGTTATGGGCGACGGGCGCACCTATGACAATGTGTGCGCATTGCGGGCAGTCACAAGTACCGACGGAATGACTGCGGATATCTATCCATATGAAAGTGCCTTTTTGAGCCGTGTCTCCACCCGGATCATCAACGAGGTGAAAGGCATAAATCGCGTGGTGTACGATTACACCTCCAAGCCACCCGGCACCATCGAGTGGGAATGATTCCGCGTCTGGCACAGCCAGGCACCTGATGGCATGAAATGCCGCTAAGCCCGCGTAATTGCGGGCTTTTTTTTGTTTGTGTTTGGCACGATCTGGCAACGGGAGGAAGCGCCAAGCACCGTTTGAGCATGGCATTAAAGCTGGTACTATCCGTTGATGATGCCATGATTGATGCCGATACCATGCTGCGTTC
>JBATDO010000066.1:0-6038 GCA_049663505.1 Sphingorhabdus sp. | reverse complement strand
GGCGCAACAAGTCCCTACCTATTATCATGCGCATGACCTGGTTGGTGCCTTCAAGGATCGAATGCACGCGCAGATCACGCCAGAAACGCTCGATCGGGTAATCTTTCAGATACCCATATCCACCGTGCAATTGAAGGGCACGGTCGACGATGGATGAGCCGTTATCCGTTGCAAGACGCTTTGCCATTGCTGAAAAGCGAGACTTGTCTGGCGCATTCGCCGTGACTTTCGCTGCCGCCATGTACAACAACGCCCTTGATGCCTCAAGGTCAGTTGCCATGTCAGCGAGCATGAACTGTGTATTTTGGAAATCGCATATCGGATTACCAAACTGCTGGCGTTCCTTGGTATAACTGACTGCCTCATCAAGGCAACGCTGCGCTCCGCCAAGCGAACATGCGCCGATGTTGAGCCTACCGCCGTCAAGACCTGCCATTGCAAACCGGAACCCGTCGCCCTCGGCGCCCACACGGTTCTCAACCGGTACCTTCACATTGTCAAAGATGACCTGTGCCGTGGGCGAAGCGTTCCAGCCAAGCTTGCGCTCTGGTGCCCCAAAGCTCACCCCTTCCATGCCTTTGTCGATAACAAGACAACTGATCCCTTTTGCACCTTCAGCGCCTGTACGAACCATTGTCACGTAAACATCGTTGACGCCGCCGCCGGAAATGAACTGCTTGGTGCCATTGACGACATAGTAATTGCCGTCCAGCCGCGCGGTTGTTCTAAGTGCTGCGGCATCAGATCCGCTGCCCGGTTCGGTCAGGCAGTATCCAGCCATCTTTTCCATGCCGACCAGGTCGGGGAGATAGCGCGCCTTCAGTTCGTCGGACCCAAAACAGTCGATCATCCAGGCTGACATGTTGTGGATCGAGATGAACGCAGAGGTCGCAGGGCACCCATAAGCCATCGCCTCCATGATCAAGGCTGCCTCCAACCTTCCAAGGCCGATACCGCCAGAGGCTTCCGAAACATAAATCGACGCAAAGCCAAGCTCGGCAGCGGCCTTGATTGTTTCGCGCGGAAAATGGTGCTCCTCGTCCCACTGAGCTGCGTGAGGCGTGATCGCATCGGCTGTGAACTTGCGCGCCATATCCTGGATCGCCCGTTGATCATCTGTCAGGTCAAATTGGTTCAGCATGGGCGGTGCCGTAGCATCCCCATTTAGACTTATCCAGCCATTAGGTTTTGCAACGTCGATATTGGATTGAACTCCCGTCGTCCGTGTCAATGCGCGTGAGGTTTTCACGATCTGGACTAAGTTTGAACCTCATTGATCTCATCCATTTTTCGCCTTCGCCAACAAATTCAAAATTTCCGATCATTGCGCTTGAGGTTTCCCGCTTGCCATCAATCATTGTCGCGATTGTTTCGTGAAACTTTACGAGCCGACCTTGCAAAGAAATGACGCCCTCGTTGTTTTCCGGATCGGCTCGACAGGCTGCCAGATCGACTGCCCATCGCCCTTGGAAACCGCTCGGAAATTCGAAGATTACCAGTTCAAGCGGCGTATCCCGCTTGCCATTTTCCGAGGCCTCCGCCGTTATTTCCTTGTCCTCATCGTTGGACGAAATTGGAAGACAGGCGCTCACGGTTGCCCCGATCGCCGCTGCATAGATACAAAATAGCTTGGCGGACATCCTCATTCTCCTCAACTTATCGGGAAAAACACTCAGAATTCCGTCTGGTTCCGCTGCGGCCGCCGTTGTTGTAAACAACCGTCAGTTGTCAGCAAATGGTGCCCTTTCCAAAAAACTGCTTGGCGAGTGATATATTCGCCTGCTAACCGCCCGGTACTCTATGCGCACCCATAGCTCAGCTGGATAGAGCGCTGCCCTCCGAAGGCAGAGGCCAGAGGTTCGAATCCTCTTGGGTGCGCCATACATTCCCTTCAAAAAATAAGAAATTTGCTGGATGGAATGGCTGTTGAGGCCGAATCAGTACCTCCAAAAACCTCTGTCCGTCGTCAGAACATTTGGCACTGATGGCTTCGTAAATTAGCGGAGCATTGGCCTCATCTGTTGGGTTAATATTTGGCGGCGAGTTTGCGGTGATGCAAGCACCGATATTCGATGGCCTGTCGTTTGATCCTTTCACGTTGTTGATGATGGTGCTTGCCCCGGAGCAGATGGCTAGAAGTGAATCCATTTCTTCCAGAGAACCCCGCCGGGCAAATCCGACATGTTGCCGTCACCACCTTTGAGGCGAGTTATCGTTGTGGCCTAAGTCCTGTAGGCCGCCATGAAACCTGTGATAAATGCAACCGGCTCATATGGGTGCTGGATCAGCTCGGCTACGGTTTCTTCGATTTTAACGGGGTTCATAAAATTCCTAGGCTTTAGTGGCTGACATGGGGCGGGCGTGCGAGATCAGACACGCACTAGTTGCAGCAGTGGTTCGAACGCATACAAGCCCGGACGCCGTCCGGATGGCTCCTTAAGCGTAATCAACAAATTTTGGTCTACCAGGGTTCTTGTGAACCTAGCGGCGGTTGAGCCAGGTATCCCACTGAGTTTGGTGAACATATTGTTCCGGAAATACGGATTAGCAAATATGAAATCCAAGGCTCGCAGGTGCCATCTCGTTCCAAGCAGCTCCTCGAATACCCCTTTCATTTTCTCATAGAGGGATCGGATATCCTCTGATATTTTCAGATTCCGGACCGCCTGTTTTTCCATCGTCCCCAGAAAGAAGACGCACCACTGCGTCCAGTCGTCCGACTGAGATACGGCCTTCATTGAGTCGATGTAAGCATCCTTCTCCTCTTCAAGATATCCGCTGACGTAGAAATGGGGGGCGGATATCACACCATAATGCCATAACATTAGGGTGATAATCATTCGACCCAACCGCCCGTTGCCGTCCTTGAATGGGTGAAGGGCCTCAAATTCGATGTGAGCAATGGCGGTTCTGATCAGGATTTGACATTTTTCATCGTCAATGAAGCGGATAAGATTCTGCATCCCATCATTGAGCTTTTCAGGGCTAATCGGGACAAACAGAACGTTACGCTTGGTGCGATCTACCACATAATTCTGTTCGTTCTTGTATTGCCCGGGGGACTTTTCGGCCCCACGTCCAAATGACAGGAGCTTGGCGTGCATCGAGCGGATAAGCCACTCAGAGATGTTATGCCCGCTCTCCAATTCCTTCTGAGCAGAGGTTAGTGCCCGCTCATAAAGGATGGTTTCGATGATCTCAGATCGCACATTGGCGGGATTGATCTCGTCCTCGTCGTATTCGGCCTCATACATCAGGATTTCATCCATCGTACTGACCGTGCCCTCCATACGGGAGGAGATAACTGCTTCCTGCTGGCGCAAAGGTGCCAGTAGGAATTCGCTGTTGTGCATATTTTTAAGCATCTGATCGAAGCGGGCAATGGCATCGACCGCCTTGGTGACAGGCCCCATCAATGCCCCATAATCGAGGGAGGCAGGTGGAAAATTATCGTAATGATAGCCAACGGCCTTGTCGAAATTTAGCTCACTTAGGGGTATTGCCATCACTGCCTCTCAATGCCGCCATTGCTGCTCAGATTTGTACGAATCAGAGAGACAAAGCCGTTTGAGGATCATGCATAGAGGCAACGGCCTTTGTCTACCAAAAAATGGATATTTTGACAATCAAGGCGGTTTGAGTGTCAGCTTGATAGGCAAACAGTTTTGATTGCCGGAACCAAAGATGTTTGATCGACAAGGCTCAGAGGCCTAGTGGAAGCCTCACCTTCTAGAGCTTTATCGGTCGATTAGATGGGCTGGCAAGGCACAGACCAATCCCCCAAAATCGTCTTGAAAGCTTGGTTTTCTGGACTGTCCGCCCCAGACACATCGTTAACAGAACGTAACTAAGACATGGTACAATGCATCCCCAAATTGAGACAGTAAAACAAGTGACAGTTCTCTGGTAAGGAGGACTTATGACCAAGGAACAGTGCCGACGACGATTTAGTCGAGAGTTCAAGGTTGCTGGCGTCACGCGCATTCTGCGCCGCAACGGTGTTAGTCGCCTGCCGCGCGGAAACCGCATGCGCAAAGTCCATTGTCTAAAGATACGGCACAAGTCCTGTCCCCGTACCCTTGACCGTGTCAGCCAGGTGGTCGCATCTGGTAACCAGCGCGGTACTGCCATCACTTAAGATAATATCCCAAAAATGGCGACTCCGAAGAAATTTGCGATCGCCTTTCCAAGCATGCCGGTTGCGATGGCAGGAGTCACGAGCGATTTCCAACCCTTTGAAGTCGCGATCCCCGCAGCTGCCGCAGCTCCAACGATATTGGCCCCTGAGCCGATTATCGCTTCTGCCAAGTCAGACCTGAGCAAGCGCGCGACTGCCAATACAATGATGATGTGAACGATTATAATAATCAACCCGAACACGAAGAATAGTGGTGCTGTGGTCATGAAGGCCGTCATGTCCGTGGTCGCGCCAATCATTGCGAAGAAGACATACATAACGAACATGCCGAGCTCGAAGTCGCCTTGGAGAGCATGCATGCGCACGGGAAAGAGGTTCGCGACGCCAACCGCTATCAATGTGACGATGAAAAGGCTGTAATGCCCAAAACCAGTGGCTGTCGCGATCCAGCTACTCGCCCAGCAAATGCCAGCGCTCAATGATAGCGCAAAGCTGACGTGCACGAGGTCAAACCCTGTTGTCGTATCAATCGTGGAGAAATCGGGATCTGGTTGTGCCTCGACTATGGGTGATGGCATCTGCCGACGGACTATTGCAAAATTGGGGAGTGATACCAGGATCATTAGCCCGATGATGCTGACTGGTGCGCTGGCACTGACGGCGACCGCAAAGACATCAGGTGGCAGCTTTGTAATCTCTGCCATCGCAACCATGTCGGTCATTCCACCAATCCAGGCGGCCGCATAGATCGCAGCAATATGGGCGCCATAAGGACCTATGTCGACGAGCGCATATGCAACAATTGCGCCAATGCAAACGCCAATTGCGCCAATGAAAAATAGCGGAAGCACTCGCCCACTCTCTCCCAGGATGCGGGCAAAAGTCGCCTTGAACAGCAGGAGGGGTATGGCGATAGGCATGATGACACCTCCGACAAAATCATAGATTGCTGCCTTGTGAGGGATCAAACCCAAATTGGATAACACTGCCCCGCCCCCCAGGACCCAAACGACGGCTGGAACCTTGGAGGCAAACCTGTTGCGCTCGCTCCACAGGCCCAGCAGGACCAGCGCGAATAGCACTGCGAGCAGGGCTGAATGGTTGTTGCCTGATATCAATGACATGACCACATGGCTTTCTTATGATGATGATAGCGCAGGATTACCATTCGTCTGCCAACGCCAGTTACAACCTGTAGCCGCTTGCACCACAGCTTCGGAACGGTCGCCGATGTCGACGCCGAGGTGCTCAAAAACCTGAAGAGCGTCTGCACCTATGGGATTGCGGAATGACGCGTCGGAGCGCTCGATTGTTTGCCTTATCGATTGCGCCGCGATTTCTGGTGCAAGTCCGTCTAAGACCCCGGCAAATTCCGTACAGATCCTGCCGGGTTCGAATACGATTACCCGGATTCCGGCAGGTGCTAGTTCTGCCGCAAGGCTCTGGCTCATTCCTTCCAGTCCAAATTTGCTTGAGGCATAAGCGCCATCATTTGGCAAACCAACCAGCCCGGAAAGCGATGAAATCATCGCGATTGTACCTCCGCGCCGCATATGTGGCACGGCCGCTTTTGTAAGACGCCAGGCACCTAGTAAATTGACATCCAGGACTTCCTTGAACGCATCCTGGTCAAGCGACACCACAGGACCGGCAAGATGGACGCCGGCATTGTTGATCAGAATGTCGATGCCGTCGCAAGCGGCCGCGACCTGTTGGACGGCTTTGTCGCAACTTTCAATGGACCGGACATTTAACTCGACATCGCCAGCATGGCGGGGATCTCTCGAACCGGCAAAAACCAGTGCCCCACTTTGCCTGAATGCCCCGACAAGTGCTGCGCCCAATCCCCGGGACGCACCGCTGATCAATACGGTCGGCATAACACCCTCCTCTATTGTCT
>JBATDO010000065.1:0-4413 GCA_049663505.1 Sphingorhabdus sp. | reverse complement strand
CTCTCGTGCAGCAAAGCCCTGGACCACCTACCGGACCAGAGCGGGATCGGGGTCGGTGGCATTCGCCGATGCGCCATCCGGCGGAAAGGCGATCCGGAGTTCATTGCCGCGACGCACAAGTTGCGCGGGTGTGGTGATGGAAACTTCGCCCTTATTGACCATCATGTCGACCCCCGCCAGATAACAAAGTAGCAGGCTGGCTAGCAAAGGCGCCGCGACCAGCGCGACCGAAGCACCAGCCTGGTCTATCACACCCAAGCATGCCGAGGCACTGCAAGCCTTCGACAAAGTTGATACTCTGGTCATCGACAAGACGGGAACCCTGACGGAAGGCAAGCCCAAGCTAGTTGCCATCGAGACAACTGGCGGGATGGACCAGAATGAGTTGCTGGCCCTAACGGCAGCGGTCGAGGCTCAGTCAGAACATCCGCTTGCTCATGCGATCGTGACCGCAGCACAGGAACGCAAGCTGGAGCTGGGTCAACCAGAGAACTTCGAGGTGCAAGTTGGCGCGGGCATTAGCGCGGAAGTTGGCAAACGCACTGTTGTGATTGGCAATGCCGCTCAAATGCAGCGCATCGGCGTCGACGCCGCGCCTCTCAACGTTGCGGCTGAAGCCAGACGCAAAGAAGGTGCAGGCGTTATGCTCATCGCTGTCGATGGCAGGCTTGCAGGATTAGTCGCTGTTGCCGACCCCATCCGGGTAAACGCGCGCGAGTCGATCGAAGCGCTCCGTGAACAAGGGTTACGCGTCATCATGCTAACCGGCGATAATCCAACGACAGCGCAAGTCGTCGCCGATGCCGTGGGCGGCCTCGATGGCATTCATGCCGAACTCAAACCTGACGACAAGGCACGCATAGTTGGCGAACTAAAAGCATCGGGTGCAATAGTTGCAATGGCAGGTGACGGGATAAACGACGCCCCGGCGCTTGCCGCCGCCGATGTTGGCCTGGCAATGGGTACGGGCACCGATGTAGCGATTGAAAGTGCTGGCATCACGCTCACGAAGGGCGATTTGGCTGCCGTCGTCCGCGCTCGCTCGCTGGCCAGAGCGACGATGCGGAATATCCGTCAAAACCTGTTCTTCTCGTTCCTGTTTAACGGCATCGGCGTGCCAGTCGCAGCAGGCGTGCTCTATCCCGTTTCCGGCGTCCTGATGTCCCCGATGTTTGCAGGTGCTGCTATGGCACTCTCGTCGTTTACGGTGGTCATGAACGCGCTGCGGCTTAATCGTGTAAAGCTATAATTGCCGCTTACTTTAATACGAATAATCTAACGACGGACACTTCACTTTCGCGGTTCCTATTGGGCCAAAGAACCTTTAATGGGAAATCGTCCAAGCTGGAGCTCCGAAAAAATGGGGCCTGATGTGGACTTTCGGCAAACAGGCATCCGCAATCGTGCAACAATCATGGAACCCCTCGCCGTTAGACGTTGCTTGCCTTGCTTTGGTAATGGCAAGGTCGTGAGTTGAATGCTCCCCAGCAGCACCAAGAAGTTCTCCTTATCTTGAGCTATTTGAGATTATGACCCTCGGACGGTAATTGTCGCCAAACTTCTGACTCTTGTGGCAACGACGGAAGCGGACGAGTCTAAGCTGGATGTGAATGGGTCCCAGAGCGTGCAACATTCAGTTGGACCGGACCTCGGTGGGTGGTCCTCGTAGATGGATCGTCGGGCCCAGTGTTGTATTCCCATTTTTTTGTTCGCAGGAAACCTTCGAAGGCATCGGGAGCAAATGTGGCAGCCGCAAGCCCAATAGATGCCGCTAGGTCAATAAACCCACGTGATTAAGAACAAGAGATGAGCTCTATCTAAATATCATCGGGATATTTTACGCTCCCTTTACGCGCTATCCCCTAAATCCACCGAGCACCTTAATGTGGCAGCATGTCATAGCACTGCCAATATTTGAGGAGGCCTTCATGCCATTTGATCTGATTTTGGGAGCGATCACTGCGGTGACCGTTTTGATTTACCTGCTCGCCGTGCTCGCGCGGCCTGAGCGCTATTGAAGGATGGCGGCAATGACCTTTTCTGGCTGGGCCATGATCCTCATTTTTATCGCATTGTTTGTAGCCCTTGCAAAGCCGATGGGTGCTTGGCTTTATGCTTTGTATGGTGGCCAGAATATGCCGGGTGCTCGGATAATGGCACCGGTTGAGCGGGGCTTTTACAAGCTATCGGGAGTCGATCCTGCTCGGGAGCAAAGTTGGGTTGGCTATGCTGTCGCGCTGCTCGCTTTCAACATCGGCGGCATGTTCTTGTTGTTCGCGATACTGAAAATGCAAGGCAGCCTGCCACTCAATCCGCAAGGTTTTGAAGGCGTGGAAAGCTGGCTGGCGTTCAATACTGCAGTCAGTTTTGTTACCAATACGAACTGGCAGAATTATGGCGGCGAGACCACATTATCCCATTTATCGCAAATGGCGGGCCTTACGGTCCAGAACTTTCTCTCGGCGGCAACTGGAATTGCAGTTGCGTTCGCATTCATTCGCGGTTTTGCCCGATCGAGCGCTCAAACGATTGGCAATTTCTGGGTCGATATGACTCGCTCGACGCTTTATCTCCTATTGCCGCTGTCGATCATATTGGCGCTGGTATATGTTGCGCTTGGCGTGCCGCAGACACTGGACGCTTCAGTGGTTGCGACCACGATGGAAGGTGCCGAACAGACCATCGCGCTGGGACCGGTAGCTTCACAGCTGGCCATCAAAATGCTGGGCACAAATGGCGGCGGATTCTTCAACGTGAACTCGGCGCATCCTTTTGAAAACCCGACCGCGCTCACCAACTATATCCAGATGCTTTCGATCTTTATAATCGGTGCCGGCATGACTGTTTTGTTCGGCAAGGCGGTCGGCAAGGAACGGCAAGGCTGGGCGCTGCTGGCAGCGATGGTTGTGCTGTTCATCAGCGGGGTGACACTGACTTATTTTGCCGAGGCAGGGGGCAATCCCATCCATCAGGCCATGGGCGTCGCGGGCGGCAATATGGAAGGCAAGGATGTGCGGTTCGGTATTGCCGCGACTGTTTTGTTCGCCGTCGTCACAACGGCAGCTAGCTGCGGTGCGGTGATTGGGATGCACGATAGCTTGATGCCTCTGGGCGGTTTGGTTACGATGTTCAACATGCAGCTTGGCGAGATCGTTGTCGGCGGTGTCGGTGCCGGGCTATACGGGATGCTGCTCTATGCAATTCTGGCGGTATTTGTCGCCGGATTGATGGTAGGACGAACGCCTGAATATGTCGGCAAGAAGATCGAGGCACGCGAGATGAAGCTGGCGGTAATTGCGATTGCGATCCTTCCGCTTGCAATCCTCGGGCTGACCGCCCTGGCCGCAGTGTCCGCGCCTGGCCTGGCGGGACCGCTAGCTAAGGGCCCACATGGTTTCAGCGAGATACTCTATGCTTTCTCAAGTGCGGTCGCCAACAATGGGTCAGCCTTCGGTGGCCTGACCGGCAATACGCGATTCTATAACATCACCCTTGCGGTTGGAATGTTTGTCGGCCGGTTCGGGGTCATATTGCCCGTGCTCGCAATTGCAGGTGGCCTTGCAATGAAGCGACAGGTCCCGGCGGGCGCAGGCTCTTTTCCCACAACAGGTCTTCTCTGGGTTGGCTTGCTTGTCGCGATCATTTTGATTGTTGGCGGCCTCACCTTCCTGCCCAGCCTCGCGTTGGGTCCCATTGCCGACCAGTTTCAGGTCGCTGCTGGCATTACGCTTTAAGGATTCGAAGACATGACCACCCAAACCCAGGCTCCGTCGCTATTCACTGGTCCACTGATGACAGCGGCCATCCGCGATGCCATTATCAAACTCGATCCGCGCAAACTTATTCGCAATCCGGTGATGTTCGTAACCGCGATCGTGGCGTTGCTATCGACCATATTGTGGGTACGCGGACTTGCGAGCGGAACAGGTAGCCCCGCCTTTGAAGGCCAGCTCGTGTTTTGGCTTTGGCTCACCGTGTTGTTCGGCAATTTCGCAGAAGCTATTGCCGAAGGGCGTGGCAAGGCGCAGGCGGCATCACTGCGCGCGACCAAGGCCGACCTGAAAGCCAAGTTGATGACTGGCGTTGGCATAACGTGGGAGTGGGTTCCGGCACACCGCCTGGAGATCGGCGAAATCGTGTTGGTCGAAGCTGGTGACCTCATACCTGCCGACGGCGAAGTGGTCGAAGGGATAGCATCGGTCAACGAGGCCGCCATCACCGGCGAAAGCGCACCTGTCATCCGCGAGGCAGGTGGCGACCGCTCCGCTGTAACGGCTGGCACGCGCGTGCTGTCGGACAGCATCAGGGTGAAAGTGACGGCGGGAGCCGGTCAGGGTTTTCTCGACCGCATGATCGCCCTGGTGGAGGGTGCAAGCCGTCAAAAGACCCCCAATGAAATTGCGCTGACTATCC
>JBATDO010000064.1:0-7719 GCA_049663505.1 Sphingorhabdus sp. | reverse complement strand
ACCTCAAACGGAACTTCGACCCGGTCCAGAAATCGCCGCACTTCGCACCAGGGAAGCAAGATGTGCATCACTGGCGCTGGGCCTTAGCGAACCCTTGTTCATGGAATTTGGCGACGGAACGCTTGGGAACCGTCGTCAGCCTGGTCAGGACATTCCAGCCAAGCTCAGCCAGTCGGTGGCGGCCTTGCTGGCCAGCTACCAACCCGACGTGATCCTGACCTGGGGCCCGGAAGGCGGCTATGGCCATCCCGACCACAGGATGGTGAGCGCAGTCGTGACCGAACTCGTCCAGCAATCAGTTCCCGGAACGCCTCGAACCCTCGTCTATCCCGGAATGCCAAATGGTACGATACCCGATGTCCCAGAAGCCAAGACCATCGGCTGGATCACAAGCGATCCAGCACTGCTCTTGGTGAAAGTCGCCTATTCACAGCAAGACCTCGAAGCGACAAAAAACGCATTTCTCTGCCACGCCAGCCAGTATCCCGCTCCACTTCTGGAGACCGCCCCGTTGTTGTTCGACAGTGCCATCTGGCGCGGAACTGTACACCTGCGCGGTGCATTCGAGCGAATGGAGGGCGATGATCTGTTCGCGCTCGACCGGGCTAAATAAACGGGGCATTGCCGCGCATTGAGGCGCACATGCCTGCAATGCAAAAATATGTGGAAAAACCGGCCTTTCGCTTGGGTTTTGGGGACTTTTCCCCTATAGTCCAGGGATGACTGATGAAACACCTGAAAACCCGCAGAACAATCCCAATCTCAACGAATATGGCGCAGACAGCATCAAGGTACTCAAGGGCCTTGATGCCGTGCGCAAGCGTCCAGGAATGTATATCGGGGACACCGACGACGGATCGGGTCTGCACCACATGGTTTTCGAAGTATCGGATAACGCGATTGACGAGGCGCTTGCCGGGCACTGTGACCTTGTACTGATCGAACTCAATCCAGACGGCTCGGTTTCGGTCGAGGACAATGGCCGCGGCATTCCCACCGGCATGCATACAGAAGAAGGCGTGTCGGCAGCCGAGGTAATCATGACCCAACTGCACGCAGGGGGCAAGTTCGAGAACACATCGGAGGATAATGCCTACAAGGTCTCAGGCGGCCTACACGGCGTGGGCGTGTCAGTGGTTAACGCGCTTTCGGAGTTTCTGGAGCTCACGATATGGCGCGAAGGCAAGGAGCACTGGATGCGCTTCGAGCATGGCGACGCGGTCGCCCCGCTTGTGGTCAAAGGCGAAGCACCCGTCGTTGACGGCAAGCCGAAGAAAGGTACGCGCGTCACCTTCATGGCGTCGACCAACACGTTCAAGAACGTGCTCGAATTCGATTTTGACAAGCTTGAGCATCGTTACCGCGAACTTGCCTTCCTGAACTCGGGCGTTCGCATATTGCTGCGCGACAAGCGGCATTCCGATATCAAGGAACACGACTTGTTCTACGAAGGCGGAATAGGCGCGTTCGTCCGCTACCTCGACCGCAACAAGACGGCATTGCTTGCAGACCCCATTACGATTTCCTCGCAGCGAGACGGCATCGGTATTGACGTTGCACTCGAGTGGAATGATTCCTATTATGAAAATGTCCTTTGTTTTACCAACAACATACCTCAGCGAGACGGCGGCACCCATTTAGCCGCATTCCGCTCGGCATTGACCCGCACCCTTAACAACTACGCTGAAAAATCAGGCGTTTTGAAGAAGGAAAAGGTGACGCTGACCGGCGATGACATGCGCGAGGGGTTAACCGCGATCGTATCGGTGAAGTTGCCCGATCCCAAGTTCGGGTCGCAGACCAAGGACAAGCTGGTATCATCTGAAGTACGCCAGCCGCTTGAAAGCCTGATGGCCGACCGGATGAGCGAGTGGCTCGAGGAAAACCCGGGCCATGCGCGTACGGTGATCCAGAAGGTGATTGATGCCGCGGCTGCGCGCGAGGCCGCGCGCAAGGCGCGCGAGGCGAGCCGCAAGTCCGTGATGAGCGTCGCTTCGCTTCCTGGAAAGCTCGCTGATTGCCAGGAGAAAGACCCTGCAAAGTCCGAACTGTTCCTGGTGGAAGGTGATTCAGCAGGAGGCTCGGCCAAGCAGGGCCGAGACCGGCATTACCAGGCGATCCTCCCATTGAAGGGCAAGATACTCAATGTCGAGCGGGCGCGGTTTGACCGCATGCTGTCCTCAAAGGAAGTCGGAACACTCATCCAGGCGATGGGAACAGGAATAGGGCGCGAAGATTTCAACATTGAAAAGCTGCGATATCACAAGATCGTGATCATGACCGATGCTGATGTCGACGGCTCGCACATTCGCACATTGCTGCTCACTTTCTTCTACCGGCAGATGCCCGAGATCATCGAAAAGGGCCATCTTTTCATCGCGCAGCCGCCACTTTACAAGGTGGCTAAGGGGCGCAGCGAAATTTACGTCAAGGACGACAAGGCGCTCGATGACCACTTGGTTGAGCTAGGACTTACAGGCATTGTTCTTGAAGGAGTCGGGGGTGCTCGCGCAGGAAAGGACTTGGCGTCACTTGTAGAACATGCCCGTCGCATGCGTAGCCTCATGGCATTTGTACCACGACGCTATGACCCGACTATTGTTGAGGCGATGGCGCTCACCGCCGCACTCGACCCCGAAGCGACTGACCGCCAATCGGCAGTCGCAAAAGCCGCGGCATGGATGGGCGCCCAGGACGTCGAAGGCAAGTGGTCGGGCCACGTCTCGGAAGATGGCGGCTACCATTTCGAACGACTGTGGCGCGGCGTTACGGACCACCACATCATCGAGGCGGCGTTCCTGTTGTCAGCTGAGGCGCGCAAGCTGCACCGCTTGGCCAGCGAGGAAAGTGCAAGCTACGAGACACCGGCGCGACTGGTCAAGCCCACCTCCGGAACGGCTGTTGTCGAGATCGAAGTCGAGGCCGAAACCGAGGTCGAAGAAGGAGAGGCAGTCGGCGACCAGGTAAAACGTGCAACGACGACAGTCAGCGTGGGCAACAAGGGAGCCATTACACGGCCATCTGAACTTCTCGACGCGATCCTGCTGGCAGGCCGCAAGGGGTTGTCAATTTCGCGATACAAGGGTCTTGGCGAGATGAACGCAGAACAATTGTGGGAAACCACCCTGGATCCTGATCATCGCTCGTTGCTGCGTGTGGAGATAGAACAAGCCGACCTGGCTGATGACATCTTTACCAAGCTCATGGGTGAAGTGGTTGAACCAAGGCGCGATTTCATCGTCGAAAATGCGCTGAATGTTGCAAATCTCGATGTCTAGACCTCGGTGCTGACTGGCGACGCAGTCTCGTTGGCAGAGTTGACCTCGTTCACGGCCTCGCGCTGCCAATCGGGTAGATCAAGGTCTGCCATGCCTTCGACGCGGCGTAACTCGACCGAGAGGCCATATTGGGCGTAGGCCACGCGCTGTCGTTTCAGGTCAGCGACTGAAATCGGGACGACCACCAGACGCCGGTTGACCTTTTGTCGCCAGTTCATCCGTGCGGTGTTCTCCTGGCCGACATAGCAACCCTTGGAAAAGGACACACCGTTCAACTCGGCAGCATTGGCTTCAAGCCACAAGGTCTGGTCGCTTCCCAGCTCGGCAACGCCTTCAGATATTCCCAGTGTCAAACGATGTTCACGAAATGCCTCGCTTGAATCCGTGTCACTTGCGCTTACGGGTGCGAGCCACCGACGACCAAGCGCTGCGTGACGGGGATCGTGTGACACTGCCACCTGGCCACCACCATCTCCCAATATCTGTTTGAGATCCCAGAACACGCCGATTGTCGGATCGACCGCGATCGAGATCTTGCGCCGGAGCCGGTAGGTCGACAAGCGCCTGACGAGCGCGTCAGCCTGGTTGGCTTCGCAGTCGACGAGCATGTCGTCACCGTCTGCCCAGAGGACAAAATCGAACAACGCCTTTCCCTGGGGACTCAACAGCCCGGCCCATGCGGGCATCGGCCCCTTGGTGTCTTGTGTCACGAGTCCCTGCAGGAAGCTGGCCACGTCTTCATTCGCCTCCAAGGGTGTAAGGCGAATGACGGCACGATCAAAGAGACGGGTTTCAGGCATAGGTGACAGATAGGGTCGCGCGCGCTTAAAGGGAAGCAATGAACGACAATATGATTCTGACCATCCGCCGTCCCGATGACTGGCATGTCCACCTGCGCGACGGCGACATGATGCGCAGTGTCGCGCCATATACTGCGCGACAATTCGCCCGGGCGATCGTCATGCCGAACCTGTCACCACCGGTTTCGAGCGTGGCTGCATGCGCTGCTTATCGCGACCGGATCCTGGCTGCAGTGCCAAAGGATACGCCGTTCACCCCGCTGATGACCGCCTATCTGATCGACGGCATAGACCCTGAGGAACTGGCGCACGGATTTGCCGAGGGGGTTTTCACGGCCGCAAAGCTCTATCCTGCCCATGCAACGACGGGAAGCGCCCACGGCGTGACCAATATTCGCCTGATCATGCCGGCGCTCGAAAAAATGGCTGCCATCGGCATGCCGCTTCTCGTTCACGGCGAGGTCACCGATGCCGAAGTGGATATTTTTGACCGCGAGGCCGTGTTTATCGAGCGAGTCCTGGCCGGGTTGGTGGGTGACTTGCCCGACCTCAAAATTGTCTTTGAACATATCACCACCGCCGATGCTGTTGCCTTTGTCGATAGTTGCAACGCCAATGTTGGCGCGACCATCACTCCGCAGCACCTGCACATCAATCGCAATGCGATGTTCCAAGGCGGACTGCGGCCGCATGCCTATTGCCTTCCCGTTGCCAAGCGCGAACAGCATCGCCTGGCGTTGCGCCGGGCCGCCACATCTGGTTCGGCAAAATATTTTCTGGGAACTGACAGCGCACCGCACAGTGTTTCGGCCAAGGAATCGGCCTGCGGCTGTGCTGGGATATTCAACGCGCCTTTCGCACTGGAAAGCTATGTCAGCGTGTTTGACGAAGAGGGAGCACTCGACAGGTTCGAGGGCTTTGCTTCAATACACGGCCCGCAATTCTATGGACTTGAACCCAATGAGGATATCGTGGTGCTAGAGCGTGCGTCCATTGTCGTGCCTGAACGGCTCGACCTGGGAGGCGTGTCAATTATTCCCTTCCATGCTGGAGAAACGCTTGGCTGGAAGATCCGCCGCTAGGTCCGTGATGATCGGTAGGTGTACCACGCATCGACACAGAATATCGCGATGCTTGCCCAGATCAGCATGAAGCAGGCAAGCTTGGTGTTGCTGAGTGTTTCGCCGTAGACGAAAATGCCTAACAGGAATGCAATTGATGGCGCCAGATATTGGACAAAACCAAGGCTCGCATAGCTCATGCGCCTGGCTGCAGTCGCGAACAGGAGCAATGGTATCGCGGTAACTGCGCCTGCGAACACCAGCAACGAGGACGTCGGGAGGTCAGTGCCGAAACGACCCGCGCCCGAATATGCATAGAAACACACAGCAGCCAGCGATAATGGAGCAAGCAGCGACGTTTCCACGGCCAGGCCGGGTACAGATCCAACGGGAGTTGTTTTCCTGATCAATCCGTAAAAACCAAAGCTCAATGCCAGGGAGACCGACACCCACAACGTGTCCAGCGCATCACCAATCAATATTGCCACGCCGATTGAAGCAACCGCTACTGCTACCAGTTGCATGGGCCTGAGCCGTTCACCCAGAAACACCCGGCCAAACAGGACGTTGACAAGTGGATTCAGATAATAGCCCAGGCTTGCTGCCAAGATATGGTCGGTCGAAACAGCCCAGATGTAGATGAGCCAATTGATCGCAATCAGCACCGCCGACGCAAAGAGGCTGCGCAAGTGCTTGGCGTGCCTGAAGATCGCAGCGAATTCGCCGAGCTGGTTTCGAAAGAACATGATGACCACGAGGAGCGGAACCGACCACAATACTCGTTGTGCAACAATTTCCACAGGTGGAACATGGTCAAGCAGCTTGAAATAAACAGGGATGAAACCCCATAATAGGTAGGCACTGATGGCAAATGGCAAGCCATTTGGCTGCCGATTTTCAGCTTTTCCATTCATTTCTGTGCTGCCCGCGTGAGCGAGCCGGTCAAATGATACCGCCGCCTATCCATAGACGCAGTGCACAGATGCCCATCACGACAAAGCAAAAATTGCGACCGGAATTCTTTTCAGACGCAAATCCGAACGCTGCACCAACACCGGCAATTAATATCGTCAACCAGTTCAGCCAACCAAGCAGTGGAATGAACCCGATGATTGCGAGCACAAGGGCGATAAATCCGAACAGGAATGCGATGATATTGGCCATCGCCCATGTGTACCGGCGCCGTGCTGCCGCTGGCAAGCGGTTATTTCCTGCCCGGCTGGTCGCCTGCAACGCACGGTTCATCCAATTCTGAACAGATTAGCCAAGTTGCGTTCACCCGACAGGTGAGACAGCGTGTTATTGTTCACGAAAGAAAAGGATACCAATCCCCATGAAGAACTCAATTCTTGCACTTGCCGCAGCAACGCTGGTTGTTCCAACCACTGCCCTATTCGCTGACCCGCCGGGCCATGCACCTGCATGGGGTTATCAGAACAAGAAACAACGTGCCTATGAACAAGGCTATCGGGAGGGCAGACGGGACCAGGCTGTCCGCTCGGACACCCGCGTCTGGCGCGGTCGGGATAATCGCTATTATTGCAAACGTGATGACGGCACGACCGGATTGATCATCGGCGGGGCCGTTGGCGGTCTTGCAGGCAACGCGATCGCCGGGCGAGGTGACAAGACACTTGGAACGATATTGGGGGCAGCAGGTGGTGCGTTGCTGGGCCGCCATATCGATCGCAGCAAGTATCGCTGCCGCTGATTCACAGGCATTCGCCTTGCACGGGCACCCGGTCCTTCAGCCCAGCCCGTGCGCTCACGGCACCGCCCGACAAGGCGGTGCCGCTTTTGCTTGTGCTTGAGCCGGAGCAACCGCATAGTTGGTGCAACTTTTCCAAAAGGCACAAGATAATGAGCAATGGTCCCTATCTCATCACCGAACGCTTGATCTTGCGACCACCGTCATCGGAAGATCTTGCCGGTTGGGCGGCATTTTGCGCCGATGAAGACAGCATGCGGTTTCTGGGTGGCGTACAAAGCCGCGCAGAGGCCTGGCGCAACTTGTGCACCATGGCCGGTGCGTGGACCATTCGGGGTTTTGGCATGTTCTCGATGGTGCTTCGTGACACCGGAACGTGGATTGGTCGAACCGGCCCCTGGCAGCCAGAAGGCTGGCCTGGCAGGGAAGTTGGCTGGGGGGTTGCGTCTGAATATGCCGGGCAGGGTTACGCCCGCGAAGCAGCCATTGCATCGATAGATTATGCATTCGACATCCTGGGCTGGGACGATGTCATTCACCTTATCGCTCCAGGAAACATCCGGTCGGCCGGACTTGCCGAGCGGTTGGGCTCGGTAAATCGGGGCGCTGCAAAAATGCCCAGCCCCTTTACCGACCTGCACTTCGATGCATATGGCCAGAGCAAGAGCGATTGGAAGGCGCGAACAATCTGAGCAAAAGACCGTCAAAATCCTGGACGGATCTCCGGGAGGTTTTCAAATCGCGATGTTATCGTTGGGACATGTTCCAGAGCGATCGCTTCAGATGGATGCCGCACAAGTTGTTGTGACTGTACATCATGATTGTCTGGAACCAGACAAATCCGGTTTTAAATGTGCCAATCCATCATTCAC
>JBATDO010000063.1:0-2064 GCA_049663505.1 Sphingorhabdus sp. | reverse complement strand
GTGTCTCGGTTGATAGGCGCCCCCCCGGGCTATGTCGGCTATGACGAGGGTGGAGTTCTGACCGAAGCCGTCCGCCGCCGACCTTATCAGGTGGTACTTTTTGACGAGGTCGAGAAAGCTCACCCGGATGTCTTCAATGTCTTGCTGCAGGTTCTCGATGATGGCCGCTTGACTGACGGACAGGGTCGCACAGTCGATTTTTCCAACACGCTCATCATCCTAACCTCAAATCTTGGGAGCCAGCACCTGGCGGCACTTGAAGACGGCCAGGACGTGAAGGAAGTCGAGGGCGCAGTAATGGACATGGTTCGTGCGCATTTCAGACCGGAATTCCTCAACCGCTTGGACGAGATCATATTGTTCCACCGCTTGGCTGCCGAACACATGGCACCGATCGTCGAAATCCAGGTCGCTCGCGTCGCCAAGCTCTTGAAGGACCGCAAGATCACGATCAACCTGTCCGACAAGGCAAAGGCCTGGCTTGGGAGGGTGGGATATGATCCTGTATATGGCGCCCGTCCGCTGAAGCGAGCTATCCAGCGTTATTTGCAGGATCCACTCGCCGACAAGTTGCTGCGAGGCGAGGTGCCAGATGGTTCAACCGTCAATGTGGAAGAAGGTGATGGCCAGCTGGACCTCACGGTCTAGCGGGCACGCCAACGAGGCAAATGGCGACTTGGCAATAGTGCCAAGTCGTCAATTTCCGCCGCATTGACCTGCGCAAATTTGACCGCTCTCGACTATGGCACGGGCAGTTCGGTTGCCATTCGACATTATCTCGCGCCATTCAGCGATGGTTCTGCAAACCTTGCCCTTCTTGATGAGCGAGCCCGATACTTCGACTTTGCGGCACCTGATTTTTTGGTCGGGATCTGGGGATTGGCGAGCAGCAGTTGACGCAGGCGCCGCTTCAGCTGCCTCCACATCTGTCGACATCGCTACCAAGATCAACGCCGACGCGAACAATATCGAACCTTTAATGATCATCTGACACTCCACTTGACGCACAAAGTACCTTGGCTCAGGCTATTATTCAGGCGCAGGCGGCGGCTCATATCCCCGACATTCGCCGCCGGAACAGACATTTTCGCCAACGATTGCACGCGCGGCGTCATTGCCCTCTTGCTGCGCACGGCGCCATTCAGCAATTGTCCTGCAAGTCCTGATCTTGCGAATAAGCGAACCGCTGACCTGAATCTTTCGACATTTTATTTGCTGGTCAGGATCGGCGGGCGTTTCAGCAGTCGAAGCCAAAGGAGACGATTCAGCTGCGAGCGCGTGAACCGGGTGCATTGCAAACAGCATAGTCACGGCACCCGCCGCCAAGGATTTTCGGTATTTAGTTACCGTTGCCACAACTGCCACCGGCACAGACCTGACCGCTTTCCAGAATCGCGCGCGCGGTGCGATTTCCGTTGGACTGGATTTCCTTCCATTCCGCGATCGTTTTGCAAACCCGGCCCTTCTTCACGAGAGATCCGGTTACTTCGACCTTGCGGCACTTGATGGCCTGGTCGGGATCTGCCTTGGCAGCGGTAGCAGGTGCGCTGGTCTCATTGTTCGCAAATGCCGGTGCGACGGTAAGCGATGTTGCGAGCGCAGCCGCAAAAAACATGTGACGCATAATAGTTATCCTTGGGTAATCTCAAACCCTGAGGGTAACATGCAACTTATTATCTCGCAATTGCACAATCACGCCATTGCGTGGCCTGCAATCGTTATCAACGCGCGGGATTGAGCCCTGTCTCATCTGCTGCGGCAAAATAGCGCGTGACCAGCTCTTGTTCGGCGACAGTCAAATGGGGGTTCCAAACGTCAAAAATCAGTACCGCACGAACTTCATCACTGTTGTTCCATGCTTCGTGCTCGATCGTGTCGTCAAAGGCAAATGCCTCGCCTTCGCGCCATTGGCGTGTTTCGCCGCCCACACGAAATCCGCACCCGTCCGGTACAATAAGCGGCAAGTGTATGATTGCCCGCGTTTTTGTTACGCCCGTGTGCGGGGGAATGCGGGTGCGCGGTTACAAAATCGAGAAAAAAGCGCTCGGTGCACGTCCCGGAATA
>JBATDO010000062.1:0-2700 GCA_049663505.1 Sphingorhabdus sp. | reverse complement strand
GTTGCCTGAAATTCTCGGCCGCCTGGCAGAGCCAGGTGCACTCGCCCAGGGCGTGATCTGGGGTCTCGCAATACGTTTAGCACAGCGCCTCGACGGCGGGACTGGCGGCGCCCTGGCTGATAGCCGGATCGACGGAGACGGCGACATACTCAGCCTGCGCCTAAGGCGCCAAAGCGTGCGATTGCGTTCGAACTCGGTCCAGCGCCGTTTGCAAGCGCTTGGTGAAGCGCTCGGCTATGCCCGTGTCGAAATCACGACTTGATTAGCCCATCGGATAAAGAATGTCCTTCGTCACGCGGTGCACGGCCGACATCACGTCCTTGTCGAGCTTCAGATCGATTGCAGCAAATATCTCGTCGAGCTGGTCTTCGCAGCTGACGCCCACGATCGTCGATGCAACAAAGTCATGCTGTTTCGACCAGGCTGTCGCAAGAGTGACCGGCGACATGCCCGCGTTTTTCGCGATCTCGACAATGCGCTGGGTAGACTCGAGCGCTCGCGATCCGGCAAAACGTTCAGCCATCTCGTATTGCCGAGATCCTTCCATCTCGAGGTAACGCGAGAATCGGGCGCCTTCGGGCCGCTTGCCTTGCAGGTATTTCCCCGACAACACGCCACCTGCGAGTGGCGAATAGGGCAAGAGCGAAACGCCTTCAAGACGGCAAACTTGCTTCAGCTCGTCATCGAAACGCCGGTTGTTGATCGAATAATTGTTCTGGATCGTATGGAAGCGCGCGGTACCGAGGCGCTCCGAGGTAGCAAGGCTTTTCATCAACCCGTAGCTCGTCTCGTTCGAGCAGCCCAGAATGCGAACCTTTCCGGCGCGCACAAGTTCGTCGAGCGTCTCCATGGTCTCGTCATACGCCGTCCCGTGATCGGGCCAATGCGTCTGGTAGAGATCGATATAGTCGGTTTGGAGGCGCTTGAGGCTGTCTTCCACCGCAACCGTAATGTTGTGCCGGTCAAGTGCAGTCATTCCGCCGCGTTTAGGTGATTGAAACCAGCTGTGGCTTGGTCCCGAGACCTTGGTTGCCATGATGATAGCGTCCCGGTTTTTCCCCTTCATCCAGCGGCCGACGATTTCCTCGGTCCGGCCCACCCATTTGATATCGGGCGGCACCGGGTAGCCTTCGGCCGTGTCAAAGAAATTGATGCCGGCATCCAGGCATCTATCGAGAATGCGGTGGGCTTGTGCCTCATCGGTTTGAGCACCAAATGTCATGGTGCCCATGCAGATATCCGACACGTAGATCGCGCTTTTTCCCAGTCGCCGGTTTTCCATTGCTATCCTCTTTCCCTTGAAACTAACTTGCCGCTCCGACGACCAGACAGCCGAGCGCTGTCAACAGGCCAGCCATGCGGTTTGACCGGAACAACGCCAAGGCATTGCTGCCATCGCTCCTCAGCGTGATCACTTGCGCGATGAAGTGGATGGCGACAGGCGCGAGCGCCACCAGCGCCTGACCCTGTGGCCTCACTTGCCATATTGCCATTCCCCACCCGACAAGAGCCAGTGCATAAAACAGGATTACCCCACTTCGCAGGTAGCCACCGAGCCGCAAGGCACTTGACCTGACCCCGATGAGGGCATCATCCTCGCGGTCCTGCATAGCGTAAATCGTGTCATATCCGATCACCCAGAAAATCGTGCCTGCATACAACCACAGCATCGCGGCGTCGACCTGGCCTGCAATCGCGATCCAGCCAACGGGAACTCCCCAGCTGAACACAAGGCCAAGCCAGGCCTGCGGCCACCAGGTTATCCGTTTCATGAAAGGATAAGCGGCAACAAGTGCAAGGCTTGCAAGTGCTGCAACTTGCGCTTCCCAGCGAAGCTGGAGCAGCACGACAAGTCCGAAAAGGCACAAGGCAATCAGCCAGGCCCATGCGATCTTCAGGCTGACCGTGCCGCTGGCAAGAGGCCGCGATGCCGTGCGTGCAACCATTGCATCAAGGTCGCGGTCTACAATGTCGTTATAGACGCAGCCTGCCCCACGCATCGTGATTGAACCCGCAAGCATCCACAACACAAGGTCCCAGCGCGGCACGGCACCTCCTGCGAGCGCGAGTCCGAATGTGCACGGCCAAAACAGCAACCACCACCCGATTGGTCGGTCAAACCGCGCAAGCAGTGCCAAGGCCAAGAGCCTGGGTGGGAGCATCGCGACCAGGCCGCGATGTTCTGTGTCGGGAACGAGTGATTGTGTCACGATAGTTCCGATAGCTATTAGTCTCGTGCTTGTCGAAGGGCGATTTTCAGCTAAACGGGATTCATGCCCGCAACACCCACCTGGCCTCCCAAGTCGACCCCGCGCCTTTTCATCGACGAGCCACTTCATGTCGGCTTGCAGGTGCATGTGAGCGGCGGACCTGCACATTATCTCGTGGGAGTGATGCGGTTGAAGCCGGGCGCTCCGGTCAAGTTGTTCGATGACCAGAATGGCGAATTCCTGGCCACGATATGTTCAGCAGGCAAGCGCGACCTTGTGCTCGAAGTTACGCAAAAGCTGCGCGATCGCGAAGACGTACCCGACATCTGGCTCGTACAGGCGCTCGTAAAGAAAGACCGTTTCGACTGGATTGCCGAGAAAGCCTGCGAACTGGGAGCCGCGCGTTTTGTCCCAGTCATTACAGCGCGTTGTGTCGTCGACAAGCTCAAGGAAGACCGTTTGCGCGCGCAGATGATCGAGGCGGCAGAAC
>JBATDO010000061.1:0-4447 GCA_049663505.1 Sphingorhabdus sp. | reverse complement strand
GCGCCTGACCGGGCTGGCGTCGCCTTCGATCCTGCAGGCGGGATCGGTGATTCCGGCGGCGCTGATCACCGGCATCCGTTCCGACCTGCCGGGCCTGGTGACCGCACAGGTCACCCAGAACGTCTATGACAGTCCGACCGGGCGCATCCTTCTCATCCCGCAAGGCTCGCGACTGATCGGCGATTATGACGCCGATGTTGCGTTTGGGCAGAGCCGGATTCTGCTCGCCTGGAACCGGCTGATCCTCCCCGACGGACGTTCGATCGTGCTCGACCGCCAGCCCGCTGCCGACCCGCGCGGCTTTGCCGGGTTACAGGATGGCACCAACTACCATTGGGGCGGCGTGCTGAAAGCCGCGCTGGTTTCGACTCTGCTGGGCGTGGGGTCGGAACTGGGGTCTGGCAATGATAGCGATCTGGCCCGTGCTGTCCGGCGAGGGACGCAGGACAGCATCAACCGGGCCGGCGAACAGATCGTCAGCCGGGAACTCAATGTGCGACCGACGTTGACGATCCGGCCCGGCTTTCCGGTGCGGGTGCTGGTGACCCGTGACCTTGTGTTGGGAGCTGGGCAATGACGCGGCTCAAGCTAGAAGATCTGGCAGATGAGAAACCGGTCAAATTAACGGTTGAGGTGTCGGCCCGGCTGCACAGGGAATTAACGGCCTATGCAACCGCCTTGAATAGCGGCGATGTCAAAGGTGCGCCGACGCCGGAACGACTGATTCCGCCGATGATCGAGCGGTTCATCGCCAATGATAGGAGTTACGCCAAGGCGCGTCGGTCAACTCAACCGGGGTAACGCTCTTCAATCAGCTTGAAGAAGTGCTTGAGCGCCGGGTTCTCATTGTCGTTGCGCCAGTAGAGAGAATATTCGAGGCGGGATGGGCCAGTAGGATCGTGGACCTCATGGAATCGCAGGTCCGTCCAAGCGACGCCCTGCGAAGCTTCGGTCGCGATCGAAATGTAACGCTTTGCGGCAACCATACTCAGAACGCTTTCGAGGCTGGCGTCCTGAATGATAATATTGGGGCGCTTACCCTGCTCGGTAAGCCGGGCCGCGATCAGGTTTCCAAAAATCGGCCCGAGCCCTCCGGCAGGGACAACGAAGACCTCGCGGCGTAGATCCTGCCAGTACAAAGGCTCCCGCTCCGCCAGTGCATGTTCGCTAGGCAGAACGGCAAAAAGACGTTCAGACCAGATGCGGCGCGACATGATGCCATCTTCGCCGAGCCCGATCGGCGCGACCGCGACATCGAGGGTACGCGATTGCAAACCTTGAAACAGCTTCTCCAATCCGGCTTCGACACCATCGAACTGCACGTCCTCGAACTTTGTCAGATAGTCGGAAATCGCCAGTCTCAGCTTCCCCGCCATCAGGGGCGAGCAATAACCCACCGCAATCCGACCTTGCAGGCCGTAGCTCACATTCCGAGCGGTCGTTCGTAGATTATCGACGTCAGTGATGATGCGGCGGGCCTGTTCGATGAACGGGCGACCGTTCTCGGTAATCTCTGCGCCGCGCGTTGAGCGTTCGAACAGCTTGACGCCCAGACGATCCTCAAGCTGTTGCACTTTCCGGCTCAAGGTTATCTGTTTCACGTTGAGCGCCGCGGCAGCTCGCGAGAAGCTCTTTGCATCAGCAGTAGCGACAGCAAACCGAAGTTGGTGGATCTCGATCGCCATCAAGTTTTCTAACCCTCTGCACTTGCGCCTTGTCCGACTGAAAACAGCAAAACTGCGAAAATGTGAACGACCGATCAGGTGATTTTACGCAATTTTACGATTGACAAATCGAACCGTCATCAACTGCCCGAAGCGAATTCAGTATTGAAATACTTGCGTAATTACTAAGATTTTGACTTTCCGGTCCGCTTGGGACGCACCCGGGGTTGAGGGCGGCCGTGGCCTTGAAACTCATCGCTGATAGCGGCCCGATTCACCGAGAAGTTGCGGGCATCCGCCCGGAGCGGCACTCCCATCGGATCTCGGTGGTTGCGCACGGCAGTGCGGCAACACGCAGGATCGAGGGTGATTCCCCGGTTCTGATCCCGACGGACGTGATGCTGGCCTTGTCTTCGGCAACACGATCAGTGCGGGCAGTCTGCAACTAGAAGTATGGCATTGCGACCACCCCTTCGACGTGCGGATTTGCGCGACTGGCGACCGCCGCCGTGTTTGAAAGCTTTTGGATACTGCCAAATGTTGCAGGTCTTTGGACTGCGCGGAATTTGGCACTTCGCCCGGGGAAATACAACGCGGGCTGCGGTGCCACGTGTCTGCCTATCAGGCGCGGCCTCAATGAACTCGACTCACACAGAACGGCGAGAAGCACCTGGCACCATCGATCAACGACAATACGATGCTAACTGACCATCGAGGTCGCTAACCAGTTTCTCGATTGACAGACACGGGTCGGAATTTAGGCCTCAATGCGACAGTGACCGCTGTTGGCGTGTTGCATTTGCCCGAATGCCATCGGGAAAAGAAGTGTTGAGGGCCGCGCTTCGGGGTTTTTGAGCGCAGCCCTCAAGGGACTTTCGCGAGGAAGGGAGATTGCTCGCATGGCTTGGATAGGCGACTCAGCCTAGCAAACCTTTTATCATCGGTAATTTGTTGTAAAATCACTAGCTCGCTCCGATGCCTCAGCCAGTGACGGGATTGAATGTCCAGCCTCCCGATGGGTTGCGACAGGCACGTAAATCCTGTGTCTCGCTTTGCCCACCGACTGTGATTGTTTGTCGGACAATCTTGCACTCCGTAGTCGTCGATATCTCAGGCGTAAGGAAGGCTGATGAGACGTAACCTTGGCCCACACCGTTTCTTGTGACGAGAAGCCAATCACCGGAACTAGCAGCTGCGGGGACCCACAATCGCTCGTTTGGGGTCAACTGGCCTAGGATTGCTCCCGCGGGTCCTGGCGAACTGCGCACGTTCACTCGGCTTGCAGCAGTATAATACCCGTCAATGCGTTGGTAGTCGGCGATCGGTTCAACGCCCGGTGCCAAGGATAGTCCCGTCAATCCCTTGGACTGATCAGTTAACACGCGCGTCGATCCCGACGAACCGGTTGACTGATTGGACCAACTTTGCGCCTGGCCGGTTTCGGCCGATCGCGCCAAAGCAGCTTCAGCCTTGGCCTGATCATTGCGCTGTAACTTGCAGCCCAATGCCGATCCTGCCGCCGCTCCAACGGCAGCGCCAACGACAGTGCCAATTGTTCGATTGCCGCCACCAGCTACACGATTGCCTAGCAATCCTCCGGTTACGCCTCCGACCGCAGCACCAATCTCTTGCTTGGATCCTGATGCGGAGCATCCAAAAATTGAACTGAAAAGGCCGGTGCTAGGCGGCTTTGGAGCGACAGCGCCGCGCGCACTGCTCATAACACCGCCGATCGAGCCAGAGCCGCCACTTTGCGCCAGAGCTGGTGAAATGACAGCGCACATCGAGGTGCCGATCATAAAAAATTTCAGAAGCAGTCGACTTGCCATCACGGATCTCCCAATTTTGAATTCACGGTTTTGGGAGAGTTTACATGAACCAATGATTCACAAAGCAAGGTTTTGCAATAATTTACAAATAGATACGATTGTTTACAGAAACGGTGCCATCAAACTGCGATGCCGATCTGCCTTTGCAAATCGTGGACTGGGCTGGGCGCAGTCGCCACACGGTTTCGCCCGCCGCGCTTAGCTGCATAAAGGTTCTCATCCGCATGAGTAAATGCTACGCGAACAGGGTTGGTTGCACTGTGTAGGCTCACACCGATGCTTACGCTGAGCGGGACTGACGTGTCGGCAACGGAGAAGTCGAGAGCCTCGACCGCCTTGCGGACATCCTCGGCGATATGACGGGCCTGGCGTAAATCGGCTCCGGGGATGAAAACGCCGAACTCTTCGCCGCCCAGGCGACCAACAAACCCCGGTTGTGGGGTAGAGACATCAATTGCATTGGCGATTTGGACCAGAGCAATGTCGCCGGAATAATGTCCGAAGCTGTCATTGATGGATTTGAAGCGATCCGCGTCGACGATCAATAGTGCACCATCTTTATCCTCAGCTCGAATTCGATCTACGAAGAACGAACGATTGAGAATTCCGGTCAAGGCATCAAAGCTGATGAATGCGAGAAGGCGCGAAGCACGATCACTGTTTTGCTCGTCTTCGCGTCGCGCAAGCCAGACAGAAACCGTGAGGAGCATGACAACAGCTAACGACTGCCGGACCATTACGTTGACATCGAGTTCGCCATTTGCAACCGCCGAAAAGATGCTCGAACCCACGATTCCTGCGACGACACAGGTCGCGGTCCGCACCAGCATTAGGTGCGTTCCGGTGCGCCACCGGGTAGGATCAGGAGGGGTCGTTACGTGCATGACGGCTTTCACCTTTCAGCGTCGTTTTTCGCACGAGGCTATGGTGAATTGCGCTAACGGTCGTAGTTAA
>JBATDO010000060.1:0-10589 GCA_049663505.1 Sphingorhabdus sp. | reverse complement strand
ATGCTCAACATTCACCCTTCATTACTTCCGAAATATAAAGGCCTCAACACTCACAAGCGGGCGATGGCAGCTGGAGAAGTCCAGGCGGGATGCAGTGTTCACCTTGTGACCACCCAACTTGATGACGGTCCGGTCCTGGGTCAGATAGAGGTAGCAATTCTGCCCGATGACACCGTCGAAAGTCTGGCAGCACGGGTCAAGATGGCTGAGTACCAGCTTTATCCAAAAACTTTGTCCAAATATTTAGCTCGCGGTAGTGACCCCGCCTATCTGACAGCCATGGTCCGCGAGCGGGCAATGGCTCTGCCTGGTGCTGATGAGGTTGTTTCGCACGGGATGCCTTGCTTTGGCATCACGGGTGGCAAGAAGTTCGCATATGTGTCCATCGACCATCACGGAGATGGGAAGATCGCGTTGCTTGTCAAGATCAGCGGAGTGGAGGAACAGCAGATGCTGATCGACAGCGATCAGGACCGATATTATCGGCCTGCTTATTTTGGTGATGGCTGGATTGCTGCGCGGCTCGACCTGGGAGATACTGACTGGGATCATATCGCAGCTTGGTTGGAAAAAAGCTGGCTCGCGGTAGCGCCTAAAAATCTCACAAAACTGATTGATGTCGCTGCTGAGTTTTAAACGGCAACTTTTCCGGCTTCATCCGTGCATTTCATCGTTGAAAAAGCACAAAGTACAAGAGGCCGACGGAATATTCCGGCGGCCTCCAGTCAAAAACTGATGATGGACGTTATCAGCCGACAATCTCTTCGGGTTTGAAGAAATAGGCAATCTCAATTGCCGCGTTATCATCGCTGTCAGAACCATGGACAGTGTTAGCTTCGATGCTCTCTGCCAGTTCTTTGCGGATTGTTCCTGGCTCGGCATTGGCCGGATTTGTGGCTCCCATGATATCACGGTTACGCTGCATGGCATTTTCACCCTCGAGCACTTGGACCACCACAGGTCCGCTGATCATAAAATCGACCAGTTCACCAAAGAAGGGTCGGTCCTTGTGGACGGCATAAAAGCCTTCAGCCTGCTCGCGGCTCATCTGAATCCGCTTTGATGCGACAACGCGCAAGCCGGCTTCTTCAAGCATCTTTGTCACCGCACCTGTGAGGTTGCGACGGGTAGCATCAGGCTTGATAATCGAAAAGGTGCGGGTAACCGCCATGTGTAGCTCCATTATTTGGGGGTGTTGAGTTGACGCGCGTCTAGCCGTTGCTGCCAACCAAGGCAAGTGGGGTTGTAGGATGCCTATTTAGAGACAACCGTACAAATTCCAAACTGGAAGCGGCCTCATCTAACGCCCGTGATTTGGTTCTGTCATATCCGATTCATCGCTAGCGCTATTGGTGTCTTTCCTTGCCTGCTCCACTTCGCCTTATAACAAAGACCGACATTTCCCTGCCATCTGGGACGCAAGGCTGCACGATGTGTCGCATCTGCGATTATCTTCGACTGCTTGGCCAAGTTACATGATCTTAGGGTCCCTGCACCCATTTGCTGCCTTCCTGCTTCCAGTATCGCCGGTCAACCGCACCATCTCCTCCCAGTGCGCGCCACGCTTCTCGGGCGCTGTTTGCCTGATGTGGCGTAAAGAGATAGAATATGCGCTCGAACGTGAGTGCGGAATCCCGCCACTGCCCATCGGCTATTGCAACAAATCGAGCGCCATTTACTGGCTCCGCTGTATCGGAAAGCAAAATGGGTTGCTCTGCGTTTCCATGCCCAACCATCGCATGTGCCAGAAAGCTGTCGGGTTTCCAATTCCACAACGAGCTTGATATCAAACTCAACTGGGCAAGTTCTGCGCTTACGATCAACAGCCTTTCCCCTTGGTCCATTACACGTTGTGCGATGGCAGGCAGCAGCTTGTCAGCGGGGTCGCGGGTCAGTTGATAGAAATCGACCTGCACTGTACCTGTTTCAGCTCTCGAAATTGTCAGCAACAAAGCGATCCAAAAGCCGAACGCCAAATCCTGTTGCACCTTTTGCCCACACCGGACCGTCCTTGTCCGCCCAGACCATTCCAGCAATATCAAGATGTGCCCACTTCACTCCATCCTTAATGAATCGTTGCAGGAACTGCGCTGCGGTAATCGACCCTGCCCCTTTTGAGCCGATATTTTTCATATCCGCTATCGGGCTGTCGATCATCTTGTCATATGCCTTTGACAGGGGAAAACGCCATAATGGATCGCCTGACTTTGTCCCCGCTGCGAGCAGCTTGTTTGACAGGTCATCGCTGTTCGAGAAAAGCCCTGCAAATTCGCTACCGAGCGAAACGATAATTGCGCCTGTTAGAGTGGCCAAATCAACAACCGTTTCAGGATTGAAGGTTTCCTGTGCCCAATGCAGTGCGTCGCACAGCACCAAGCGTCCTTCTGCATCAGTGTTGAGCACTTCAATTGTCTGACCCGACATGGAGGTCACAATATCGCCAGGTCGCTGCGCGTTTCCATCCGGCATATTCTCGACGAGGCCACATATTCCCACAACATGCGCCTTGGCCTTGCGGCCGGCGAGCGACTTCATCAGGCCGGCGACTGCTCCTGCGCCACCCATGTCCCATTTCATGTCTTCCATATTTGCAGCAGGCTTGATTGATATACCCCCGGTATCAAATGTGACACCCTTGCCGACAATCGCGACTGGCCGCTGCTGCGCTCCGTTCGTGCCGTCCCACCGCATCGCAAGCATCCGCGATGGCCGACGTGAGCCCTGCCCGACCCCAAGGAGCGCACCCATGCCAAGCTTTTCCATCGCAGGAACGTCAAGAACGGTTATCTCAACACCCATCTCGGCCAAATGCATGCACCGTTCTACAAAACTTTCAGGATACAAGATGTTTGCCGGTTCGGCGACAAGTTCGCGCGTCAACGCCACGCCATCGGCAATGGCTGCATAACGTGGCCAGGAGGCATTAGCCTCATCATTCGCACCGACGACTGTCAGCCCCGTGACGCTCGGCTTCGAGGTTTCAGGAAGTTTGGTCCGGTATTTGTCTATACGCCAATTTCGCAGCAAAGCCCCGAAAGCCACCTCCGCGGCAGCTTTCCCCGACAAATTGCCCGCATGTACCGCGATATGCTTTGCGCCTGAGGTCTGTACCTTTGCTACAATTTCGCCACCGGCCTTCTGGTAATCGCCGGCCTCACCTTCTGCGACTCCAAGCAAGATGATACGAACAAGTTTTCCACCTTCTTCATTGATCAACAGAAAGCTTTGTCCGGCACCCCCTTCAAACCGTGCAAGTTTTGCAGTGTCGCGGATCATCTGCGCCTTCTCAAGCGGAAACTCAAAGCCTTCAAAGCTGCTCTTGGAGACAATGAACGCCAGCACGTCGGCTTCGGCGGGACGGGTGTGCGCAAATTCGATTTTCATTTTTGAGGTCAGCCTTTCCGCTGTCTTTCAATTTGTAGCCGCGCTCTATAAGCCGAATTCAGTTGAGCGTTAAAGCAAAAGATTGAGGCTCAATCGTTCCGTGCATCAGTCTGTTAACCGCAAATACAGTCAGCGGCCGCAAGATGGGTGGACCATCGGCATTCAGGGCTATAAAGAACGGTTCGGTTTTTATGAATATCCCCACCAACCCATGCTCAAAATCAGCGGCGTTGCTTGCCATAATGCTGCTTGGCTGCGCTGTGGTGCCTGGGTCGGCAAGTGCGCAAGACGCCGTACCTCAGGCAGATGAGCAGGCAACAGGTGACCAAATTGGATTTTCAGCCGCAGTTGTTGAATATGATTCAAACACCGAAATCGTGACCGCTAAAGGCGATGTCATTGTCAACCGCGATGGATACAGCGTGCGCGCCGACAGGATTATCTGGAACCGAAATACAGGACAAGTGAGCGCAGATGGCAATATTCGATCGATAAGCCCCGAAGGCGACGTGGCCTACGGCGATAGCATTGTCCTTACCGATACGCTTAAAGACGGGGTGGTGGAAAATCTTCTGGTGGTTCTTGCCGACGAAAGTCGTCTCGCTGCAGAAAGAGGTGCTCGAAAAGACGGTGTATATACGCTCGATTATGCAGCCTACACGGCCTGTAAGGTAGAGGACCCCGATGGATGTCCAAAGGACCCCAGCTGGGAAGTAAAAGCAGTAAAGGTTATATATGATCCGGCCACGAAACGCGTCAAGTACAAGGGCGCGCGGATCGAACTGTTTGGACTCCCGTTAATCCCGTTACCCTTCTTATCGCACCCTGTAGATGCAAAGGCAGGAAGTGGCTTTCTTGTTCCAAGCGTGGGTTTCTCCCGTAACAACGGCCTTGAGGTCCAGCAGTCTTATTACTGGCGCATGAGCCAAAGCCGAGACCTGACCGCATCTGTCACAGGATTTTCGGGTGTTGCTCCGCTCGGTCAGGCCAAGTTTCGGTCACTGGAGAAAAATGGTGCCTTTCAGGTCACGGGCTTTGGCACCTATAGCAATCGCATCACGACTGGGACCGTTGCCGGGACAGGCAGCAAGGTTTTTCGCGGCTATGTTGATGTAACAGGCAAATTCCAACTGGATCCAAACTGGTCAGTTTCGCTCTCAGGTCGACTCGCATCGGACCGTACATTTTTGCGCCGATATGACATCAGCCGAGATGACCGACTTCGATCCACATTTTCTGTCGAACGCATAGGTGTCGACAGCTTTTTCGCGCTGTCTGGATGGGCAGTTCAAACTTTACGGGTTGGAGACAATCAAGGCTTCACTCCTATCGCGCTGCCCGAAATTGACTATCGGCTGCGACTAAGTGACCCCATTCTTGGTGGAAAGGTCCAAATACAGGCTAACAGCCTTGCTATCGGTCGAACGGATGGACAAGACACCCAGCGCGCCTTCGCTGCAGCAAGATGGGACCTGCGCAAGCTCACCGGTATGGGGCAGGAAGTCAATTTCACACTGCTGGCGCGTGGCGACATATATCACAGCGACGAAAACGCCAGCACCGTTACGGCAATTTATCGCGGAGAGCCCGGCTTCGCTGGGCGTGGCATCTTTGCTGCAGCCGCAGACATCAAGTGGCCATTTGTTGGCAAGGCATTTGGTGGCACGCAAATATTCACGCCACGCGTGCAATTCGTTGCTGCACCGACAACTTCCAATTTAAGTGTTCCCAACGAGGACTCGCGAGCATTCGATCTCGAGGACAGTAATCTTTTCGCTCTCAATCGCTTTCCCGGCTACGACCGTTTCGAAGACAATTATCGCATCACCTATGGTTTTGATTGGGCGTTGAGGAAGCAGAATTTCACTGCAGATGTGACGGTGGGCCAAAGCTACCGACTTTCCAATCGCGCATCGATTTTTCCGGACGGAACGGGGCTGTCAGACAAGGTCTCCGATATCGTTGGCCGCAGCGAATTCAGGTTCAAGGACTTCGTAAAGTTGACTCATCGATTCCGGCTAGACAAGGACAATCTTGCCATCCGCCGCAATGAAGTGGATGCCACCATCGGTTCTCGGAGCACTTACGTGCAGGCTGGCTATCTGAAGCTCAACCGCAACATTGGCCCAACGGTTGAGGATCTTGCCGACCGAGAGGAAATCAGGCTGGCAGGCCGTGTTCGCGTCGCGCGCTACTGGTCTGTATTCGGTTCGACGATCATTGACCTGACCGATACAACCGAAGATCCGACATCAATAGCTGATGGTTTTGATCCCATACGACACCGCCTTGGCGTAGCCTATGATGATGACTGCCTTTCGCTCAGCCTGACATGGCGACGCGATTACCAGCCAACTGGCGACGCACGCCGCGGCAACAGCTTCCTGTTCCGTCTGGCATTTCGCAATTTGGGTGTGTAAGAACCAAGGCAACACTCCGGGGGGAACGAAAACTCTGCTCATCTGCCGTTCAGCAGCGTACAACTAATTGCCCTCACACATTGAACCTCGTACTGGATCAACATCGATGAAGTTATTGAAGCGCCTGTCCCTCGTTGCCGTGCTAACTGCTGCTACTGCATTGACACCGTTGGTTGCGCAAACTGTCGCCGACGAAGGTGCTACTGAAGCACAACTGAACATACCAGATGGCCAAAAATTGTTTGGTAAAAACGATCCTAACCTTCGTCGAGCAACGGCACAGGTAAACGGCGAAATCATAACAGGAACCGACATCGACCATCGGCTGGCTTTGATATTGGCAGCCAATGACAATAAATTGCCCGACGAAGAGGTCGCTCGTTTTCGTGCGCAGATCCTGACCAACTTGATCGATGAAACACTCCAGATTCAAGAGGCGGCAGCAAATGAAATCGAAGTGACTGACGCTGAAGTGAATCAGTATTTCGACCGTGTTGCACAGCAAAATTTTAATCGTCCCGCAGCAGAAGTCGAAAAATATCTGATTTCAATCGGATCGTCGGTTGCAACTCTGAAGCGTCAGATCAAGGGCGAACTTTCATGGAGCCGCCTGCTCTCACGTAACGTGCGCCCTTCAGCCAATGTGAGCGATGACGAAGTCAATGCGATTATAGAGCGCATCAAGGCGACGAAGGGCACTACCGAATATCGCCTCGGCGAAATCTATCTGTCAGCAACGCCGGAGACCATGGAGGCGGTTGCCGCGAACGCCAAAAAAATCATGGACCAGCTCCGCCAAGGCGGGAATTTCGTAGCTTATGCCCGGCAGTTTTCCGAAGCTTCGACTGCTTCTGTAGGCGGTGACCTGGGCTGGCTGTCCCCGGCACAGCTGCCGCAATCGCTTGCAAATGCAGCAAGTGGCATGAATTCCAACGAGGTCATAGCGGTTCCCTCACCAGGCGGCATTTCGATCCTGCTGTTGATCGACAAGCGGCAGGTAGCAACCTCTGATCCGCGCGATTCAGTCCTGAGCTTGAAGCAAGTGGCGGTCAGTTTTCCTGCTGGCACCACCGAAGCCCAGGTGGCACCCTTGGTAAAGCGGTTCAGCGAAGAAACGGCAAAAATAAACGGATGCGGAGCTGCCGACGAAATGGCTCGAGTGCTGGGTGCAGATGTCGTGAACCGAGACGGCATCAAGGTGCGCGATCTGCCAACTCCACTGCAGCAAATAATGCTTGAATTGCAGGTTGGCCAATCAACCCCGCCTTATGGTTCGCTCGCTGATGGCGTCCGGGTATTTGTTCTTTGCGGTCGCGATGCGCCGCAGGATGCCGCCTCGGAGTCTTTTGATGAAATCATGTCACGGCTTGAAGAGGAGCGCGTCAATAAGCGCGCTCGTATATACCTGCGCGATCTGCGCCGCGATGCGATCATCGAATATAATTGATGAAGGGTTGCCGACTGGACCTACCGCTTGCAATATCGGTCGGTGACCCGGCTGGTATCGGTCCTGAAATCATCGGAAAAGCCTGGGAGGCGCGGCGTAAATCCGGGCTTTCTCCCTTTTTTGCCATCGGCGACATTTCGAGTTTCGCACCACATTGGACCGGGCCAGTTGTCCGTATCGACGATCCGGCCGACACCGCAAAGCATTTTAATAATGCGCTACCTGTGATTCAGTTGCACAACTGTATCTCGGTCATTCCCGGAGCCCCTGACTTAGATGGCGCACATTGCGCCTACCAAGCGCTGGAGATGGCAATCGGATTTGCGCGGGCGGGGAGCGCGTCAGCGCTGGTCACCGGCCCGGTTTCAAAGGCGCAATTATATGCTGTTGGCTTCACGCATCCCGGGCAAACAGAGTTCATCGCCGAGCGCTGCGGAGTATCCAAAAACAACGCGGTAATGATGCTGGCTGGCCCAGACTTGCGGGTTGTACCGATGACAACACACATTCCATTGGCATCCGTGGCTGGAAGGCTCGACGGGCGCCTTATCCGCCAGCGACTGCGCGCGACTGCCAAGGGACTGCAACGAAATTTCGGTATCGCCAACCCCCGACTCGCAGTCGCAGGTTTCAACCCCCATGCCGGGGAAGCCGGCAATATGGGTCGCGAGGAGATTGACATATTCCTTCCTGCCATTGAGCAAATACGCTCCGAAGGATTTGATGTTGTTGGACCCTTTCCTGCAGACACCATGTTTCATGCCGAAGCGAGGTCACATTACGATGCAGCATTGTGCGCCTACCATGACCAGGCATTGATCCCGCTTAAAACACTGTACTTTCATGACGCAGTAAACATGACACTCGGCTTGCCAGTGGTGCGAACCTCGCCTGATCACGGCACGGCGTTTGGAATAGCTGGCAAGAATATTGCAATGCCCAACTCGATGATTGCGGCGATCAAGATGGCAGAAACAGCTGCCCTCAACCGGCTCGCTGCAGACGCTGCATGACAGCTGTCGACTTGCCCCCCTTGCGCGATGTCATCGCCCGATATGGGCTGTCCGCCAGCAAGGCGTTGGGGCAAAATTTCCTTTTTGACGAACAATTGCTTGACCGCATCGCTGCAGTGCCGGGATCGCTTCAAGGCCAGGATGTCTATGAAGTAGGCCCGGGGCCAGGTGGTTTGACACGCGCGCTTCTTCGCGCTGGCGCTCGCGTGCTTGCAGTCGAGCGCGACAGGCGCTGTCTGCCGGCGCTTGTGGAACTAGGCGACGCATTTCCAGGACAACTTCGGGTTATCGAGGGCGATGCACTCAAGATCGATCCATTCCAAGAAATTGGACGCCCATTTCATATTGCATCGAACCTGCCTTATAATGTCGGGACTGCTCTTGCTGTGGGTTGGCTTACAGGTGAACGATGGCCGCCCGAATGGCTTTCCTTGACGTTGATGTTCCAACGCGAGGTAGCCGAACGTATTGTGGCGGGTCCAGCCACGGATGCTTATGGGAGGCTCGCAATACTGGCACAGTGGCGGTCGTCGGCAAGGATCGCAATGTCCGTCCACCGTTCCGCATTTACACCGCCTCCCAAGGTCATGTCGGCAGTTGTGCATATTACCCCCGATGTGGCGCCTGCCGGTGTTCGAATGGCGACACTCGAAAAGCTGACCGCAGCCGGATTTGGACAGCGACGAAAAATGTTGCGCCAAAGCTTGAAGTCTGTTCCCGGCGCACTCGAAGCGCTTGCCCAAACTGGAATTGCAGCCGACCGTAGACCCGAAACAATTACCATCAGCGAATGGTGCGCACTGGCGCGCGAACTGGCTTGAGAATTCGGCGCTGGGGGGTAGCGCTACAAGCCCCTGCTCGCTAATGACCAATGATGGAGCAATTATCCCCAAATGAGCACTCAGCGCTCGCCCGGGTTGAGCATGCAGCAATGCTCGCACAGGTGCAGAAATGGTCCGCGATAAACAGTGGCTCAGCAAATTTGCGTGGCCTACAAACGATGGCAGATCTGTTGGCGGATGAATTTTCCGCCCTTCCCGGTGAGGTGGAGCTCGTATCTCCTGCCGCGGTAGAACGGGTAAGAGGCGACGGTGTAATCGAAATGGTCGAGCATGGCAGCCATCTGGTGTTGACCGTGCGACCTATGGCCCCGACGCAGTTGCTGCTCACAGGACATATGGACACGGTTTTTGCTGCGGATCACCCTTTCCAGCAGCAACATTGGTTGGAAGATGGCACACTCAACGGACCAGGTGTTGCGGACATGAAAGGTGGCATATCGGTCATGCTTGCAGCCCTTTTGGCATTTGAAACCACAAAAGGGTGCAGCCAGTTGGGATATCAAGTGATGATCAACAGCGACGAGGAAGTGGGATCCCCCTCTTCGGCTCCGTTGATTGTACAGCTTGCCAAGGCCAAGCTGGCAGCCTTGACCTATGAACCAGCGCTGCCTGACGGAACACTGGCCGGTGAACGCGCAGGCAGTGGAAACTTTTCGATCATTATAGCCGGTAAAAGTGCCCATGCCGGGCGCAACCCTGACGATGGACGAAATGCACTTTTGGCTGCAGCCGACTTAGCACTGCGTCTCAAGGCACTCTCCCACCCGCTCTTGTCAGTTAACCCGGCGCGTATTGAAGGCGGGAGTCCGAATAACGTCGTGCCTGATCATGCAGTTCTCAGGGTGAATTTCCGTCCTCGAACCGTCGAAGTCGCAGATGAAACAGGTTCGAAAATCCGGTGCTTGATTGCGCTGATCGAAACGGAGCACGGTGTCACAGCGCATCTACATGGGAGCTTCGCTCGACCACCAAAGCCCATCGACGCGGGATCTGCCAAATTGTTTAACCTAGTCAAGCAATGCGGCGAAGAACTTGGCCTGCCAATTAACTGGAAATCAACCGGAGGCGTGTGTGACGGCAACAACATTGCCGCGTGCGGTATCCCGGTGGTCGATACAATGGGAGTGCGCGGGGGAAATATTCACAGCGCCCAGGAGTTCTTGATAACCGAAAGTCTGGTAGAGCGCGCACAATTGTCAGCGCTCACCATCATGCGCATCGCAGCAAAAGGGGCAATATGAGTTTTATCATCCGTCCTGCAAATCTTGACGATTTGCAGCCAATCTACGAAATGGCAAAACGCACAGGTGGAGGATTCACCAACCTTCCGCCGGACCGCAAGGCCTTGCTTGCCAAGCTCGAGCGATCTGCTGCTGGATTTGACCGAACAGGCGATCATGTGGCCGATGATCTCTATGTCTTCGTATTGCAAAACACCGACACCGGTGAAGTACGCGGCACCTGCCAGATCTTTGGTGAAGTC
>JBATDO010000059.1:0-11888 GCA_049663505.1 Sphingorhabdus sp. | reverse complement strand
CACGACCGCGGTGTAGAAGAAGCAGAAGAATATGATGCCCAGGCCGTAGAGCAGCAGATAAATCGGCTGACCATGCGCTAGATATTGGTTGAGTGTGATCACGAAGTCACCGAACTGGCTTTCTCCTGCAACCTTGTTTCCACCCAGCTGCGTGATCGTGATCGGCAACAACAAGAGCGATGATGCAAAAATCGGAGGGATAACGCCTGCGGTATTGATCTTGAGCGGCAAGTGGCTGCGATCGGCCTGCATCATGCCATTTTGCGTGGCACGCTTGGGATATTGGATCAGCACCCTTCGCTGCCCTCGCTCCATGAACACGATCAGGAGCGTCAAGAGCACAAACATCAAGAGAAAACCGACAATGAGAAACCCGCTGATCGAACCCGTGCGTGCGCCTTCGAGCAGGTTCACAAACAGCCTGGGCATCTGGGCCACGATTCCTGCCATGATGATGAGCGATATACCATTTCCGATACCGCGAGCAGTGATCTGTTCGCCAAGCCACATCAGGAACATCGTGCCGCCGATCAGGCTGATCGTGGCTACAACTCGGAACATCATTCCCGGTTCAACCACGGCGCGAATGCCGTTGGCAGCAGCCAGTGATTCCAGCCCTGCTGCAAGGAAATACCCCTGCAATGCAGTAAGGAAAACGGTGCCGTAGCGAGTGTACTGATTGAGCTTCTTGCGCCCGCTCTCGCCTTCCTTCTTGATGGCAGCGAGTGTTGGAGACAGCGATGCTGCCAGCTGAACCACGATAGAGGCGGTAATATATGGCATGACACCCAGTGCGATCAAGCTCATGCGCTCAAGCGATCCGCCTGAGAAGGTATTGAAAATATCCAGAACGCCGCCCTGGGCGTTATTGGCATAGAGCGCGGCCTGCGCAATCGGGTCGACGCCTGGCAATGGCACAAAGCTCAAGAGCCGGAAAATAATGAGTGCCCCAATGGTGAACCAGATACGGTTCTTGAGATCTGTTGCCTGCCCGAACTTCGAAAGATTGAGGTTCGAGGCCATTTGGTCGGCCCGAGATGCCATGATATACTTTCCTTGTATTTCGGATCAGGACCGCGCCGCAAGAATTGCTGGCACATGCCCAACCCCAAAACTCTGCCTGACACTCACCGGTATTACCCCCAGAAATGTCAAACCCCGCCGTCCTATATCGGAAAGCGGGGCTGGCATGACAAGAGCGAAGTCGCCCCCGCCTGTCTTATTTCTTGGCCGCCGCGTTTTTGACGGACGACTTCTTGGCGGCTGCCTTTTCGGCTGCTCCCACCTTGACGATGATCTCGACCTTGCCGCCGGCCTTTTCAACGGCCTCGATTGCGGCCTTTGATGCACCAGCAACAACCAGGTTGATTTTCGAAGTCAGAGCACCCTTGGCTAGAAGACGAACACCGTCCTTGCCACCCCGGGCCAAGCCTGCCGCTTTCAAAGCTGCATGGTCAACAACGGCTTTTGCGTCGATCTTCTTTGCATCGATGAACTTCTGGATCATGCCCAGATTCACTTCGGCATGGTCTTTGGCAAAGATGTTATTGAAGCCGCGCTTAGGGATCCGCATGTGAAGCGGCATCTGGCCACCTTCAAAGCCATTGATCGATACACCCGAACGGCTGGTTTGGCCCTTTTGGCCACGGCCAGAGGTCTTACCCTTGCCCGAACCGATACCACGGCCAACGCGCATACGGCGATGGCGGGCGCCTTCATTGTCTTGGATTTCGTTGAGTTTCATGTCTTGCACTCGCTTTCGCTTTAATTCGCGCTAATGGGATAGGTTGTCGCTTGAGCGTTCAGCCCTGCACTTCAACCATGTGCCGAACTGTACGGATCATTCCGCGCACTTCGGGAGTATCTTCCAATTCGACGACCCGGTTCATCTTGTCAAGGCCGAGACCCTTCAAGGTAGCCCGCTGGGAAGCGGGACGACGGATCGGCGAACCGGTCTGTTTGATCTTGATTTTAGCCATGTTCGTTACTCCGCAATCGCGTCGGCATCGGCAACGGCAGTCTTGCTGCCACCGCGTCCGAGAAGATCGGCGATTTTCTTGCCGCGACGCTGTGCCACAGATTTCGGGCTGGTCTGCTCAGACAGAGCCGCGAAAGTTGCGCGCACCATGTTATAGGGATTCGACGTACCGACAGACTTGGTCACAACGTCGGCAACGCCGAGCGATTCAAAAACGGCACGCATCGGGCCACCGGCGATGATGCCAGTACCTGCAGGTGCTGAACGAACGGTGACATTGCCTGCACCAAAATGGCCCTTGCCATCATGATGCAACGTGCGACCGTCTTTCAACGGAACGCGGATCATCGTCTTCTTGGCCGCTGCAGTAGCCTTGTTGATTGCTTCTGGCACTTCGCGTGCCTTGCCATGGCCAAATCCGACACGGCCCTGGCCATCACCGACAACCACGAGTGCTGCAAAGCCAAAGCGCTTACCGCCCTTCACCGTCTTAGATACGCGGTTGATGTGCACGAGCTTTTCGATCGTGCCATCATCTTCTTCCTGTTGAGGACGACGGTCATCGCGGCGACCACGGCCACCACCACCACGGTTGTCGCCGCCGCCAGCACCACGTCCACCGCGTGCCCCGCGAGGGCCACGGCCTTCGGTTGCTGCCGGTGCATCTGGTGCCCCACCATCAGTCACGACTGTGCCAGTCTGTGTGTTTTCATCAGCCATCATCAGAACTCCAATCCGCCTTCGCGCGCGGCATCCGCCAGCGCCTTGACGCGACCGTGGAAGAGAAAGCCTCCACGATCAAAAACAACGCTGGTCACGCCAGCCTTCTTGGCCGCTTCAGCAACGCGCTTGCCAACATCGGCTGCCGCTTCTGAGGTCGATCCGTTCTTTGCCTTCACGTCCTTGTCGAGAGTCGAGGCGGATGCAACGGTCATACCCTTGGAATCGTCGATTACCTGGGCATAGATGTGACGGCCAGTGCGATGCACTGACAAGCGGGGACGGCCAGCAACCTGTGAACGCAGCTTTGAGCGAACGCGTTGGCGGCGCTTTGCAAAGAGAGACAGTTTTGCCATTATTTCTTCTTCCCTTCCTTGCGGAAGATGTATTCGCCGCGGTACTTGATGCCCTTGCCCTTATAGGGCTCCGGCTTCCTCCAGCGACGGATCTCGGCAGCAACCTGCCCAACCTTCTGCTTGTCGATACCCGAGATTTCCACCGTAGTGTTGTCAGGGGTCTTGATTTCGATACCTTCAGGGATCGTGAAATCGACGTCATGGCTGTAGCCAAGCTGCAATTTCAGCATTTTGCCCTGCGCATTGGCACGGTAGCCAACGCCGGTAATTTCGAGGACCTTGGTGAAGCCATCGGTTACGCCGGTAACCAGGTTCTGCACCAGCGTACGCTGCATCCCCCAGAAAGCGCGCGCGGCCTTGCTGCCATTTGCCGGCTGAACCGACAGGCCTTCGTCTTTCATTTCATAGGAAATGAGGTCGCTCATGGGCATGGTCAGTTCGCCCTTGGGCCCCTTTACCGACAATGTGCCATCACCCATGCTGGCGGTAACGCCGGCAGGAATAGCAACTGGTTTCTTACCAATGCGGCTCATCAGAATACCTCCGCCAGGATTTCGCCGCCGACATTCTGTGCACGCGCCTCGGCGTCCGACAGAACGCCCTTTGGCGTCGAAACGATGGTTATACCAAGGCCGTTGCGGATAATCGGCAGCTCTTGGCTTCCCGAATATACCCGGCGACCAGGCTTCGAAACGCGCGCAACATGCTGAATGGCAGGCTGGCCTTCGAAATATTTCAGCTCGATGCGAATGCCCTTGTGCTTGCCAAGTTCTTCTTCGCTGTAGCCACGAATATAGCCTTCGCGCTGGAGTACGTCGAGTACGCGGGTACGCAAACCGGAGGCTGGAGAGACTACAGAGTCTTTCTTGGCCCGCTGGCCGTTGCGGATGCGGGTGAGCATATCACCCAAAGGATCGGTCATTGCCATCTATCTTGTCCTTACCAGCTCGACTTTGTGACGCCTGGGATCAAGCCCTTATTGGCAAGATCGCGCAGTTCAATACGGCACAGCCGGAATTTGCGGTAATAGGCGCGCGGACGCCCGGTTGTCTCACAACGGTTACGCACGCGGTGCGGGTTACCATTGCGAGGAATTTCCGCCATTTTCAGGCGCGCAATCAAACGTTCGCTATCATCAAGCGACTGGTCTTTGGCCATCGCCTTCAGTTTTGCGTAGCGTCCGGCGAACTTCTTCGCCAGCTTCTTGCGACGCTCGTTCTTGTTTATGGAGCTCAGTTTCGCCATTATGCAGCCGCCTTTTCTTCGGTTTCTTCTGCAGGGAAGGGAAAGCCGAACAGCTTGAGCAGTTCGCGTGCTTCGTCATCCGTGTTTGCCGAAGTGGTTACGATCACGTCCATGCCGCGCACCGTGTCGATCGCGTCATAGCTGATTTCAGGAAAGATGATTTGCTCTTTCAGGCCCATGGCGAAGTTGCCACGACCGTCGAAGCTTTTCGGATTGAGGCCACGGAAGTCGCGAATACGCGGCATCGCGATGGTCACCAGGCGATCGAGAAACTCGTACATCTGGGCCGAGCGCAACGTGACCTTCACACCAATTGGCATGCCTTCACGCAGCTTGAACCCTGCGATCGACTTCTTGGCCTTGGTGATCACGGCCTTTTGACCGGCGATCAATTCCATTTCAGCAAGTGCGATCGTCACCTTCTTCTTGTCCTGCGAGCCTTCGCCCACACCCATGTTGAGGGTGATCTTCTCGATCTTTGGCACAGCAAAGCGGTTTGTATAACCGAACTTCTCGGTCATCGCCTTGACGATCGAGTCGTCATAGCGCTGCTTCATGCGCGGAGTGTATTTCTTATCAGCCATTTATCGTCTCCCCGGACTTCACGGCCACGCGGACCTTCTTGCCGTCCTTGGTTTCAACGCGAACGCGTGTTGGCTTACCCGACTTGGGATCAGCCAGTGCAACATTCGAGATGTGCAGCGGTGCTTCGAAACGGTCGAGACCGCCCTGCGGATTTGCCTGCGATGCTTTCCGGTGACGCACGGCAACATTGACGCCGGATACGACGACCTTGCTATCCTTGGGCATCACGGCGGTCACTTCGCCTGACTTGCCCTTGTCCTTGCCGGCGAGCACGACGACCGTGTCACCCTTTTTGATTTTTGCCAAAGCCATTTTTATAGCACCTCCGGTGCCAAGCTGATGATTTTCATGTGGTTCTTCGCGCGCAATTCGCGAACAACCGGGCCGAAAATACGGGTGCCAATCGGCTCCTTGTTGTTACCGATAAGGACGGCAGCATTGGAGTCGAAACGAATAACCGAGCCATCGGCGCGGCGGATGTCCTTGCGAGTACGAACGATGACGGCCTTGTGGACGTCGCCCTTCTTCACCTTGCCGCGTGGCGCTGCTTCCTTGATCGACACCACGATGATGTCGCCAACGCCTGCAACACGGCGCTTGGATCCGCCAAGCACCTTGATGCACTGGACGCGCTTGGCACCGCTGTTATCAGCCACATCGAGATTGGATTGCATCTGGATCATGGGATCAATCCTCCTTCGCTAGGGCTGCAACCGGAGCAGCTGCATCAGCTACCAGGCGCCAGGTTTTCTTTTTCGAAATCGGCGCGCACTCTTCAATGCGGACGATCTGCCCTTCCTTGACGACATTGTTCTCGTCATGGGCATGATATTTCTTCGAACGGCGAATGATCTTGCCGTAAAGCGGGTGCTTTACTTTGCGTTCGACCAGCACGACAATTGTCTTGTCGCTCTTGTCGGAGACCACCGTCCCGGTGAGAATACGTTTTGGCATCGGTTAGCTCCTTACGCCGTCTTGGCGGCGGCGGCTTGGCGCTCGCCCTGCAGGGTTTTGATACGCGCAATATCGCGGCGGACCTCACGGACGCGTGCCGGCTTTTCCATCTGGCCAGTGGCCGATTGGAAACGCAGGTTAAACGCCTCGCGCTTCAGCTCGCCCAATTGGACGGCCAGCTGGTCGTCTGTCTTGACGCGCAGATCTTCAGTCTTGCTCATCTTATGATGCTCCCAGATGCGAGGTGTCGCCGAGACGCGCCACGACCTTGGTCTTGATTGGAAGTTTCATCGCAGCGCGCTGGAACGCAACAGCCGCGATCGGGCCGGGGACACCGTCCAGTTCGAACATGATGCGGCCTGGCTTAACCTTGGCTGCCCAATATTCGACGGAACCCTTGCCCTTACCCTGACGAACTTCGGCAGGTTTCTTGGTCACAGGCACGTCCGGGAAGATGCGGATCCACAAACGTCCCTGACGCTTGATGTGACGCGTGATCGCACGACGTGCAGCTTCGATCTGGCGCGCTGTGATACGCTCCGGCTCGAGAGCCTTCAGGCCGTATGAACCGAAGTTCAGATCCGAACCGCCCTTGGCGTCGCCCTTGATGCGACCCTTGAACTGTTTGCGGAACTTATGTTTTTTTGGTTGCAGCATGATATCTGACCTTATCTATCAACGGCGGTCGGACTGCGGACGGACGCCGGAAGTTTGCGCCTCCATCATCAGCCGGTCGGTTGCCATTGGATCGTGACCCAGGATTTCGCCCTTGAAGATCCAGCACTTGATGCCGATGATACCATAAGCGGTCAACGCTTCGGCCTCGGCATAGTCAACGTTCGCACGCAGTGTGTGCAGTGGAACGCGGCCTTCGCGGTACCATTCAACGCGTGCGATTTCAGCGCCGCCCAGACGGCCACCGCAGGTGATCTTGATGCCTTCAGCGCCGAGACGAAGTGCCGACTGAACCGCGCGCTTCATGGCACGACGGAACGCGATACGACGGATGAGCTGGTCGGCAACGCCTTGAGCAACGAGCTTGGCATCGATTTCAGGCTTGCGGATTTCAACGATGTTGAGGCTGATTTCTGCGTTGGTGAACTTGCCGATCTGCTTTTTGAGCTTCTCGATGTCTGCACCCTTTTTGCCAATGATGACACCAGGGCGAGCTGCATAGATCGACACGCGGCAATTCTTCGCCGGGCGCTCGATAACTACCTTCGAAATCGCTGCCTGAGGCAAAGTCTCGAAGATGAACTTGCGGATCTTGATGTCTTCGAGGAGCATGCGGCCATATTCCGCACCCTCGGCATACCAGCGGCTATCCCAGGTACGGTTGATCTGCAGACGCAGGCCGATTGGATTTGATTTCTGACCCATGTCTTATGCCTCTTCTTGCTGTTCGCGCACAACGATACGCAGACGGCTGAACGGTTTGACGATCCGGCTCGATTTGCCGCGACCGCGCGCCATGAAACGCTTCATTGTCAATGCCTTGCCAACGCTGGCTTCGGCAACGATGAGCGAGTCAACGTCGAGATTGTGGTTGTTTTCGGCGTTAGCGATCGCAGATGCCAGAACCTTGCGAGCCTCAGGCGCCATGCCCTTGGTTGAAAAGGTCAAGATGTTGAGCGCGTCCTCGACCTTGCGGCCGCGGATGAGTGCTGCCACCAGCCCGAGCTTTTGCGCCGAACCACGGATAGTGGTGCCGACTGCCAAGGCCTCATTGTCGCCGACGCGACGGGGTGCGGATTTCTTGCCCATCAGCGTTTGCCCTTCTTATCTGCGCCATGGCCATGATAGGTCCGCGTAGGTGCAAATTCACCCAGCTTATGTCCTACCATGTCCTCATTCACCGAGACGGGAATGAACTTATGGCCATTATAGACGCTGAACGTCAGGCCAACGAATTGCGGGAGGATCGTCGAGCGACGCGACCAGGTTTTGATCGGTGCGCGATTAGATGCATCCTGCGCGGTTTCTGCTTTTTTCAGCAGATAGAGGTCAACAAACGGACCTTTCCAGACGGAACGAGACATGAGTTACCTCTTCTTCTTAGCATGCCGCGAACGGATGATCATCCGGTCGGTCGACTTGTTGCTGCGAGTGCGCGCACCCTTGGTTGGCTTACCCCAAGGCGTAACCGGATGACGGCCACCAGAGGTACGGCCTTCACCACCACCATGGGGGTGATCGACCGGGTTCTTTGCAACACCGCGGGTCAGCGGACGAATACCGCGCCAGCGATTGCGGCCTGCCTTGGCAAGTGTTGTGTTCGAGTTGTCGGGGTTTGAGACCGCGCCAACCGTACCCATGCAAGTGCCAAGTATGTAGCGTTGCTCGCCCGAATTCAAACGAACGATCACACGGCCACCGTCGCGTCCAACGAGCTGCACATATGTGCCTGCCGAACGTGCGATTTGACCGCCCTTGTTGGGCTTCATCTCGATGTTGTGACAGATCGTGCCGACCGGCATCTGCGACAAAAGCATCGCATTGCCCGGCTTCACGTCGGTCTTCTCACCGGCGACGATCTGGTCGCCTACAGCGAGACGTTGTGGCGCAATGATATAGGCCTGTTCACCGTCCTGATATTTAACCAGCGCGATGAATGCCGAACGGTTTGGATCATATTCCAGACGTTCGACCGTTGCAGGCATGTCCCACTTGCGGCGCTTGAAGTCGATCAAGCGATATTTCTGCTTGTGACCGCCACCAATGCCACGCGAAGTAACATGACCCTTGTTGTTGCGTCCGCCGGTCTTGCTCTTGCCTTCGGTAAGTGCCTTGAGCGGCTTGCCCTTGAAGAGGCTCGAACGATCAACCAGCACAAGACCGCGACGGGCCGGGCTAGTTGGTTTGTAGCTTTTGAGTGCCATGATCCTGCCCTTAAATACCGGAGGTCACGTCGATGCTCTGGCCTTCGGCCAAAGTGACGATCGCTTTTTTGACATCCGAACGGGTATAGGGCTTGCCCTTCCACCGCTTGGTCTTGCCTTTTTGCACCAGGGTGTTGACCGCGGTCACCTTGACATCGAACAGGGCCTCAACAGCTGCCTTGATCTGTGGCTTGGTGGACGAGCCCGTCACCTTGAAAACAACGGCGTTGTTTTCGCTGAGCAAGGTTGCTTTTTCCGTGATGTGCGGAGCGACGATCACGTCATAATGACGTACGTCGATCGTTTCCTTTTTAGCCATTGAAACGGGCCTCCAGCTTTTCAACCGCAGCACGCGTCAGAACCAGGCTATCAGCGTTCAATATGTCATAGACATTCGCACCCACTGCTGGGAGCACATTGATGCCGACCAGGTTGGCCGATGCTTTGCGGAAATTGTCGTTTACGGCTTCACCGTCGATCACGAGGACCTTGCGGCCAAGGCCGAGCTTGCCGATTTGACCCTGCAGTGCCTGTGTCTTGGCATCCTTCAGGTTCAAGTCTTCGATGACGAACAACGTGCCGGCTTTCGCCTTGCTCGACAACGCCATTTTCAGACCGAGCGCACGAACTTTCTTGTTCAGCGAAGGGTTGAAATCACGAAGGCGAGCACCGTGGGCCTTACCACCACCAATAAAAATCGGAGCGCGGCGGTTACCGTGACGGGCAGTACCGCCACCCTTCTGGTTGCCGAATTTCTTACCCGTGCGTGCAACGTCGGAGCGTTCACGCGTAGCACGTGCAGTGCCACGAGCCTTTTCACGCTGCCATGTGACAACGCGATGCAGAATGTCTGCACGCGGCTCAACACCGAATACATCGTCATTCAGATCGATATCGCCCTTGGCTTTCGCGTCGAGGGTTTGGACCTTCAATTTCATGGCTTAGCCCTCCTTCTCGTCTGCAGCTGGGACAGCAGCAGGCGCTTCTTCGACAGGAGCGGCATTGGCTGCCGGTGCTTCTGCTTCGGTAGCAGGAACGTCCGTTGCCTCGCCGTCAGCCGCGATGATCACTTCTTCTTCGATCACAGCATCATTGTCCGACTTCAGTGCACCGGGGAAAGGTGCACCTTCTGGAACGGGGTGCTTGACCGCGTCACGAACCATCAACCAACCGTTTTTCGCGCCGGGGACAGAGCCCTTTACGAAGATCAGCCCGCGCGCCACATCGGTGCGAACGACTTCAAGATTTTGTTGCGTACGCTGACGGTCGCCCATGTGGCCAGCCATCTTCTTGTTCTTGAACACCTTGCCTGGATCCTGGCGCTGACCAGTCGAACCATGCGCACGGTGAGAGACCGAGACACCATGCGATGCGCGCATGCCGCCGAAGCCCCAACGCTTCATCGCACCGGCAAAGCCCTTGCCCTGCGTATAGCCCGAGATATCGACCAGCTGGCCATCAACAAAATGGTCAGCCGAGATAGCAGCGCCTACTGGCAACAAGCCATCGGCGTTATCGACGCGGAATTCGGCGACACGAGCTTTTGGCTCTACCTGTGCCTTGGCGAATTCACCACGCTGCGGTTTATTTACATTTTTCGCTTTACGGTCCCCTGCTCCGAGACGGACAGCAAAATAGCCATCGCGTTCCTCGTTGCGGGCACCGACCACCTGGCAGCCTTCCAGCGCCAAAACGGTGACGGGAACATGGCGGCCATCTTCATTGAAGAGGCGCATCATACCCATCTTTTTCGCGATCACGCCAGTGCGCATGATCTTTGCTCCTAACAATCGCAGAGGCCCACCCAACGGAATTGCCGAGGGGGCGTACTTCCAACCCGAATTTTCAAGCATCACCCCGTCCGGGCTGGAGACCTCTCCCAAGGGGAAGAGGAGACGGGGGACGCGGCCCGGACCATGAGGTCCGGCGGTATCCACCTCAATTCGCTTTTGACCATCAATAGGGTCATCAACGAAAGAGACCCCGGCACGAAGCCGGGGCTGCGCTGGCTTTAGGCCAGCTTGATTTCTACGTTCACGCCTGCTGCAAGGTCGAGCTTCATCAGCGCGTCGACCGTCTGCGGCGTGGGCTGCACGATGTCGAGCAACCTTTTATATGTGCGCACCTCGAACTGCTCGCGCGACTTCTTGTCGACATGCGGGCCACGGTTCACGGTGAACTTCTCGATATGCGTTGGAAGTGGGATCGGGCCACGGATCAGGGCACCGGTACGGCGGGCTGTGTCAGCGATATCGCCGGTTGCCTGATCGAGGACACGGTGGTCAAATGCTTTCAGGCGGATGCGAATATTCTGCGTTTCCATGGTTCTACCAATTTTCCAAATTCTATCAATATCAAAGAGCCGAAAAACAGCGGCGCCGACTTTCTCTTTCGAAGCCGGTGCAGCTGTTTCAAATTTATAAAAACCGCCCCGCCCGAATCAAAGAATCGGGCGGGATGCGCGGCCTATATTACTTAGAGATTGTGCTGACAACCCCTGAACCGACAGTACGGCCACCTTCGCGAATTGCGAAGCGCAAACCTGGGTCCATGGCAATCGGTGCAATCAACTTGACAGCAATGGTTACGTTGTCGCCTGGCATCACCATTTCAGTGCCCTCTGGAAGGATCACTTCGCCGGTCACGTCGGTTGTGCGGAAGTAGAATTGCGGACGGTAGTTCGCAAAGAACGGCGTGTGACGGCCGCCTTCATCCTTCGAAAGCACATAGATTTCTGCAGAGAACTCGGTGTGCGGAGTTACCGAACCGGGCTTGCAGAGAACCTGGCCACGCTCGACTTCTTCGCGACCAACGCCACGAACGAGCGCGCCGATGTTGTCGCCTGCACGACCTTCATCAAGCAGCTTGCGGAACATTTCAACGCCAGTAACGGTCGTTTTCTTTGTGTCCTTGATACCGACGATTTCAACTTCTTCGCCAACCTTGACGATGCCCGTTTCCACGCGACCAGTAACAACGGTACCACGACCCGAGATCGAGAACACGTCTTCAACTGGCATCAAGAATGGCTTGTCGATTGGACGCTCTGGCTGAGGGATGAATTCGTCAACGGCCGCCATCAACGCAAGAACCGAGTCCTTGCCGATATTGTCGTCGCGGCCTTCAAGGGCAGCAAGCGCAGAACCACGAACGATTGGAATATCGTCGCCT
>JBATDO010000058.1:0-15652 GCA_049663505.1 Sphingorhabdus sp. | reverse complement strand
CCATTTGGTCAAATACCCCCCATAGTTTTCGAGCTCGAGGGGCTGTCGCCTTTCTTTTCATTGCGCCGGAAAGTGCTGTCGGCCGGGGGCTTGAAAGAGAACTGTTTGCCGGTCGCGCATTCGTCAGGCTTGCCGAGGGCCATCTGGCATCCATGCTCGAAGAATTGCGCAATTGCATGCGCGATGGCTTTGCCGAAGATGAAATGCGGGGCTTGGGCAAGAAAATCATTGGCACACTTCCAGCCGTTGAGGATCATGCGCTGCCCGATCCTCGAGCCCGCGCAATGATAGCCTATGCGCGGCAAAATCTCGACGAGACTATTTCACTTCCGGCAGCGGCAAGCCATGTTGGCCTGTCTCATAGCAGGGCGCGTCATCTCTTTGTCGCGCAAACGGGGCTTCCCTTCAAAACCTATGTGTTATGGGCCCGCCTTGAGCGCGCGGTTGCGCTCTACGCTCAGGGCAGTTCATTGACTAAGGCGGCTCATACCGCAGGATTTGCGGATTCGGCACATTTAAGCCGGACATTCCGACGGACCTTTGGACTGCCTGCAGCTGCCCTGCGCCTCAATCACGACTAAGCCTTCCGCGTCTTGACTGATACCCGTGACGCACTCTGTTTTGATTGAGAAAGGCCGATATCTCGGCTTTTTTCCCTGGACGTGGGTGGGCGTCGCCTGGGGCCGCGAACGCGGGCGGTTTATGATTTTCAAAAGGCGGGTCGAATGTCGGAAATGAGGGCGCAAAATGCGACCCTTGGTCTCGGCAATATATGCTGACCTATTTCGTAAACCGAGCGCCTCAGGCCACCGAGCCCGGGTTGCAGATCAATCGGGTCATCCGTGCTTGTCGGCCACCTGTTTTGGCTGCACTGACCAGGCCGCCGGTTCGTCGTTCTTGTCGGCCTCGGCCTCCTCCGCAGTCGCATGTACCTTGTCGGGGGCGTGATGGGCGGGCGCGTAGATGGTGTAGACCTGCATTGGATCGGCGCCGATATTGGTGATGTTATGCCAGGTCCCTGCCGGGACGAGGACGCACCAGCCGTCTGTGACTTCTTTTTCGTAAGTCAGCTTGTCTTTTGCATCTCCCATCTGCACGCGTCCGGTGCCAGCATCGAGACGCAGGAACTGGTCTGTCTCGGGATGCGCTTCAAGGCCGATATCTCCGCCGACGGGGATCGACATCAACGTCACTTGCAAGTAGCGCCCGCTCCAGGCAACTGAACGGTAATTTTCGTTTTCCTTCGTGGCGCGCTCAATGTCGAACGATTGCGGCTCCGGCCCAATGTCTTTGATCCTGCCAACATTGCTACTCATGACCGATCTCCTCAAGATTTTATGCGCCTTTTTATATAACTCAATGAGGCGCAATTTGTTGCACGTGATGATGACAATGGCGCGCAATTTTTGACAGCGTGGGACATGCGAAAAATTCACAGCTATTCTGTATTCTAGGAGTGATGGCCTGACGACTGGACACGGCTATTTTCGGCCGCTTTTTGGTGGTGGAGGTGCAAGGGCAAATCTGCAGCAACCCACTCACGCCTTAGCCCAATGGTCGACGCAATCCGCGCGGCTTCATGCTTGGACTGTCACCGTGCCTGATCCGCTCTCCGGTCTCCTGTTCGCGCGGCTCTAAAGGCTCAGGTGACCAGTACAAAAGGAACAGTCCAAAGATCCTGAGCGTTCTAGGGTGCGCTTTTCCTATTCCGCATGGCGGCAATCACGCCCAGCAAAGCTGCAACGGCAGTAAGAGCGGCAGCGAGCGATGCAACCGGATGCTGCTGAATCTCGTTGGTGGTCTGTCGCGCCACATCCTTGGCTGTATCGACCGCGTGTTTACGCAGCTTTTCGGCGATGCGAACCACATCTTCTGCAGCATTCGACAAGACCTCGCTTGCGTCCTCTGACAGATCCTGCGTGCGTTCAGAGGCTTCGCGCAACGACCGTGCAACAACGTCGAGAGTATCCTCAACATTTTCAGCGATTTCGTTGGATAGAGAATTCGACATACAGAACTCCTTGTGGCTTGATGCTTTGCGTGAAAAATGCAGTACTCAAATCTTGTCGCCAAGCAGATCCTTGATCGCGCCCGCCGCTTTTTGCACCTTTCCTTTATCGTGCAGCTTTGCGCCTTAGGCGATCATCGTTTCATCAGCTGCTTTCGGTCCAACATGGACCTTTGCCCTACCGATGGCCTCGTTGGTCGCTCCCTTCGCCGTTTCGATCAATTCTCCCACGGCATTCTCCTTTGGTTGCACAATATTTCCAAGGAGATGCCAAGGATAAGGCCAGATGACATATGTTCATTCCGTTGATCAAAGACCATTCACCCGATTAAGAACCAATCGGCTTCGCTTCACAATCACTGATCGCGCGACTCTACCGGCATTTTATGTCGTCGCGATCAATTTCGCGCCCCACAATTCCGCCAGCAATTGCGCCGAGAATAGTACCAAGCGTTTCTGATCGGCCCGGTGCTATCACGTTGCCGAGAACGCCACCCGCGATTGCGCCAACGATCAGCCCTGTCGATCCGTCTGAATGGCGGCAATAATAACGCCCATCCTGGCCGCGATAGATGCGGTCCCGTTCAGACAAACGGCGCTCGCGCTGCTTGCGAGTTTCTCGGTAATAACGGCTGGCATCGTAACCGCCATATGAAGGATCCGGACGATTATAATCATAGCTGCGCCATTCCCGCGCAGGTCGATCATAACTGTTTCCTGTAGCACATCCGGTCAGGATTGTCGTGGCGAGGACGCAGGAAAGGATTGTTCGCATGGCTGTTTCCAAAAAAGGCCCCGACCGTATCATGGAAGAAGCGAGAACCGTACTCGACGGCTGGCAAAGAAAACTGCTCCAATGTTTACTGAGCGCAAATACGTAATAGCCCTGATCGAACCATTCAGGAGTTGAGGGGACACTTAATTTAACTTTGAAATTCCGTGCTCCCAGTCGGCGAGGCCAGCTGATCGACCATCTGCAGATCCAGGCGCTGTCGGTAATGTTCAAAATCTGGAATAAGATCAGCAACCGAGAATTGATCAAGATGTCGAGCGAACGCATCCAGCGCACCTGCCAGTGCATGACGTAATCCACATGCCGGCGTGACCACGCAGCTATTGGTCGCGGCATCAAAGCACTCAACAAACGCGCCAGTGTCTTCCATGATCCGGACAACTGCGCCGACGTTCAGGGTAGCTGGTGCGCGCGCAAGTTTGAGTCCGCCGCTGCGTCCGCGCACGCTTTCGACAAACCCTTCAGCGGTCAGTCGCTGCGCTACCTTCATAAGGTGGTTTTTCGAAATGCCATATGCTCGGGCAATGTCAGCGATCGAATGATGTCCATCCTTAACCGCGAGGAACATGAGGGTGCGCAGGGCATAATCGGTTTGAACAGACAGTCTCATAAAAGATGCATATCAAATATTGCATTTAAATGCCACTGGCGTAAACAATGCATATGAAATACATCTTAACCGAGTCGAGACCATGACTGCAGAAGGTCATGTTGAGCGAGTGCGAAAGCAAAAAATGGCAGATGCACTCGCGTGCGGGATCGATGACGCCTTCATTTCGCAGCTCGTTGAAAGCTTTTATGGCAGAATTCAGCGCGATGACCTGCTCGGCCCAATCTTCGCGAAAAAGGTAAACGACTGGCCTGCTCATCTCGCTCGGATGAAGGATTTCTGGGCGTCTATCATGCTGGAATCGGGTCGGTACAGTGGCAATCCGATGCAGAAACACATCGCGTTAGGTGGGCTTGATGCGGCACATTTCTCGCGCTGGCAGTTGCTTTGGGATCAGACGCTGGCGCAGATCGACCCGAGTTCGGTCGCTTCTGAGCGGTTCCGTCAAGCCGCGCACCGCATCGGCGAAAGCCTGCTGACGGGGATCAGAATCGACCGCGGCGGACTCGCCGCCATTTCGGCCCGACCAAAGGCCTCGTGATGACAAAACCTTATGCTTCCTCGCCCGTGTTTGACGAACACTCTCTTCCAGACGCGCTGCGCAATGATCATCGCACTAAGCCGGGCAGTTGGGGTCTGTTGCGCGTGCTGGACGGCGAGGTGAGCCTCGTGTTCGTTGATCCGCCAAGCGAGCATTTGGTGACGCCCGCCAACCCAGCGCTTATCCCGCCACAAGAAACGCATTATGTCACGCCAGTTGGCCGTATGAGAATGCAGGTCGAATTCTACCGCGAACGCCCCGACCTTGGCAAAGCACCGGCCGATGGATGATCTCTCTATTTCGCGCGTCGTGCATGTGATCGCGGTATTGTTCTGGATCGGCGGGGTCGGCTTTGTCACCTTGGTGCTGATGCCCACGCTTCAGGCGACTGAAAATCCAAAAAACAGGTTACTGCGATTTCAGCAGATTGAAGGTCATTTTGCGTGGCAGGCCCGGTTGTGGGTATTGTTTGCAGGGACAAGCGGGCTGTGGATGCTGGCACGCGCTGAAATGTGGACGCGGTTTGTCGATATCCGATTCTGGTGGATGCACCTGATGGTGGCGATATGGGTGATTTTCGCGCTGATGCTGTTCGTCATTGAACCGCTCCACCTGCATCGTCGCCTGGCCGCATCCACGACACCAGAAGCCGACTTCGCGCGGATGAGGCGACTGCATCAAATTCTGCTCAGCATCAGCATCATCAGCGTTTTCGGTGCGGTTGGCGGGAGCCACGGGCTATTCTGAACAAGGGAGCGGGGATCATGGAAAGTTACGAAACAACATTTAGCATCAAGCGGCTTTGGACAATCCTGACCCTCGGCATGATTGCCATGTTTGGCATCATGCTGTTGCTTGGGCAGCAAATCTACCAGCAAGCGCCCCCCATTCCCGAAGTTGTAAAATCAGCAAGCGGCGAAACACTATTCACCCGGGCCGATATCGAAACCGGGCAGAATGTCTGGCAGTCGATCGGCGGCATGGAACAAGGGTCGATCTGGGGGCATGGCAGCTATCTCGCGCCCGACTGGAGTGCGGACTGGCTGCACCGTGAAGCAGAAGCACTGCTGAAACTGTCCTCGTTGCAGTCCCTGCCCGGCGCTACCACATCGCAGGCCAGCGCCATGCACATGGCTTCGCTAAAGGAGGAAATGCGCAAGAACGGCTATGACAAGGCGTCAGGCACCATTACCGTGAGCGACACTCGCGCCTTGGCGATCAAGCAGGTTCAGGCCCATTTTGTCAGTCTGTATGAAGGTAACGATGCTGGTTCGCTTGCCCTGCGGCGCGACTATGCCTTTCCTGTCCACGGACGGCTTGCCAGCCGACAAGCACACCAGCTGTCGGCATTTTATTTCTGGACGGCCTGGGGAGCCACAACCAACCGTCCGGGCCAGACTATCACCTATACCAGCAACTGGCCGCACGAGCCGCTGGTGGGCAACACGCCAACCACGGGCACGCTGTTGTGGAGTCTTGCTTCAGTAATCCTCCTGCTTGCAGCCGCAGGTGCATTGATCGCCTATTACGCCAAGCAGTTTGACGTCTGGCGCGGCGACATCTTGCCAGAACAGGGAATGGCGGCGGCAGACGTGTTGCACAACGCAGTCATCACTCCGTCGATGCGGGCAACAGCCAAGTATTTCTGGGTAGTCTGCGCACTGTTTGTATTGCAGGTGCTCCTAGGGATCGTCACTGCGCATTATGCAGTGGAGGGTCAGGGCCTATATGGACTGCCTTTTGCCGAATATCTGCCCTACACCATCACGCGTACTTGGCACACGCAGCTAGCGGTGCTGTGGATCGCAACCGCCTGGCTCGCAACCGGGCTTTATGTGGCACCCATGCTCGCCGGCCGGGATCCGAAATTCCAGCGACTTGGCGTCAATTTCCTGTTTGTCAGCCTGCTCATCATCGTCATCGGATCGTTTGCCGGCCAATGGGCGGCCGTGCACCGGTTTATAAGCGATTTGACGACCAATTTCTGGTTCGGCCATCAGGGCTATGAATATGTCGATCTCGGCCGATTCTGGCAGATTTACCTGCTTATCGGGCTTCTTCTTTGGGTAGCGTTAGTGGTGCGTGCCCTGTGGCCGGTGTTGCAGCAGAAAGGCAGTAAATCACTGATCTATCTTGTACTTGTCTCAGCGCTTGCCATTGGTTTACTTTACGGCGCGGGACTGATGTGGGACCAGCATACCAACATTGCCGTGATGGAATATTGGCGCTGGTGGGTCGTGCATCTGTGGGTCGAGGGCATTTTCGAAGTCTTTGCGACCGCAATCATCTCGCTGCTGTTTGTCCGCATGGGCATCTTGCGCACATCAACCGCCACTGTGATGGTGCTTTTCGCGACGATCATCTTCCTGTTCGGCGGGGTACTCGGCACGTTTCATCACCTCTATTTCTCTGGTACCCCCACATCGGTTATCGCTGTCGGAGCAATGGCATCAGCGCTTGAAGTCGTGCCGCTGCTTGTGGTCGGGTTCGAGGCATATACCCGCCACAAGGTTGAACATGAGGCCGAATGGGAGCGGACCTACCACTGGCCCTTCATGTTCTTTACAGCGGTGCTGTTCTGGAATCTGGTGGGTGCAGGACTATTCGGATTTCTCATCAATCCGCCGATTGCACTATATTACATGCAGGGCCTCAACACGACGGCAAACCATGGTCATGCTGCCCTGTTCGGTGTCTACGGAATGCTGGGACTGGGGCTGACACTTTACTGTATGCGCGGACTCACCGATATCGCGAAATGGAACCAGAAATGCATCAAAATCGCGTTCTGGTCACTCAACATCGGGATCGCAATGATGACCTTCCTGTCGCTGCTTCCGCAGGGCATATTGCAAACCTATGCCAGCGTTGAACATGGTTATGCCTATGCGCGTTCGGCGCAGTTCATGCACAGCCCGGTCATGCAAGCATTGGTCTGGGCCAGGGTACCAGGGGACGTGGTTTTCAGCGTGGGCGTTTTCGCATTCGCATGGTTCATGTTTCGGGCGTTTGTGCCGAGCAAGGTTCGGGGAGCGCCAACTCAATAAGCGATCCGCTCCCGGCTGGATTTGATAGCGATCTCGACACAGTTGCCTTGGTGACCCCAGCTTCGGTTTTCCAGGTCGGGGCCTCGAATTCCTGGCGCTTCGAACGCGACCCAATTCCCCTCGCTCGACCCAATTAAACCAATCACCGGCCAAGACGGCGGCACTTTTTGATCAACCGATCGTTAATGTCATTGATACAGGAGCACTCGTGACGCCCTGCTCACCCAAGCAAGTGCAAAAGGTGCGCCTGGCTTCATGGATTTCAAACCTCAATGCATTGCCCAACAGGCCGAGCCACTTGGAGCGAAGTCCCGACATCATCGCAATGCGGCTAACCTCGCATTCTTCCCTCTAGCAAGCACAAAAGGAAATTTTTATGGACATACCAAAAGGCGCAACCGTTGCGGTTGCAGACGGAGAAATACTCAACCTGTTCTGTAACACGGGCGATGAAGGAACGCCCAAATTGACAGCCTTGCCGGACGCCGAAATCGATTCGTCGAACACAGGTTCGGGTGGCCGCCATCAAAGCAGCTCTGCCAACCCCGCCGACAGCCAACAAGACGAAGACGGCTTTGCCGCGGGAACAGCCAAGGTCCTCAACAAGCGCGTGCTTGATGGCAAGATCGATCACCTAATCATCGTGGCAGCACCTCGGACGCTCGGCGAATTGCGCAAGCATTACCACAAGGCGCTCTCGGCAGTCCTGGTGGGTGAAATAGCCAAGGACCTGACTGGCCATTCAATTGCTGACGTGGAAAAGATCATCGCGGCTGCTTGAACGCGAGTTTGAGGGGTTGATTTTCCCTTGGCATGAGAACCACGAACGACCGTTTCATAATCGAAATGCTACTCGCCTCAATGTGCGTCGACATATCAGAATGTCTGATTGTCGTCGCGGTCAACATCGGGCAGCCACCCCGCTTGTCTGGAGATTTTTGGGCGCCTTTAGCGTTCAAAACTCTTCAGCTGGGTGCAGCACCCGCCGTTGGTATGAGCGCTTGCCAAAAATTGCCGTTCGGTCAGTTGCCCGGGCATTTGGCAGCTTGTGGTTCACGAGTCGCCTCCTCGGCGCAATCCATTGTTCACATGCACCGCAATCATGATGAACAATGGGGACGCACAGCTGATGCTGCTTGGGCCCCCAATGTCTTGATCACCGCGCGCGGGTGGCAATCCACTCGTCGACGCGGCGTTCAAGGATCGACAAAGGCTGCGAACCCGAAGCAATGAGAAGGTCGTGAAAGCCCTTGATATCGAACTTGGTGCCAAGAGCAGCTTCGGCTTTCCTGCGCTCGGCGATAATCTTTAACATGCCGATCTTGTAGCCGGTGGCCTGACCGGGAAGCGTGATGTATCGGCGAACTTCTGACCGAGATCTTTCCAGGGGCTGCCGACCCGAGGTGCTCAAATAGGCCACAGCTTCGTCTTCGGTCCAGCCCAGCGCATGGATACCTGTATCAGTCACAAGACGGGCAGCGCGAAACAGTTCAGCGTCCAGCCGCATGAAGTCGGCGGCGATGTCGGGGAAGGCACCCATTTCCTTGCACAAGGCCTCGGCATAGAGCCCCCAGCCTTCGCCAAAGGCCACATAGCCGGTGACCGAACGGAACTTTGGCCCGCCCTTCTGCCTGACCTGGATATCGCCTTGCGTGTTATGGCCGGGTACGGCCTCGTGGCACATGAGCGTGTAGAGCGCCGCCGGGTCATTCGTATTGCCGACGAGATGAACATAAGTGCGGGCAGGACGTGCACCATCGGGACTGGGGGGCGAGGCATGCGCGGCGCCGCCGGCGACTTCGCTGAATGCCGGCTCGCGGACCACTTCGATGCGATATGCAGGCGTCATGCCGAAATATCCGTCCAGGAGCGTTCGTGTTTTCGAGACGAATGCGTTGGCAGTAGCCAGATATTCAGCACGCGCGACATCATCATAAGGTCGCGGCGGGAAGAGCCTGGCACGCTCGGTATAATAAGCACCACGGTCCTTGAATCCGGCCACTTGGGCCAAGGCGTCCTGTTCGGCTTCGATCCGAGCGACTTCACTCAGACCGATGGCATGAATCTGGTCCGCGCTGTAGTCGGTCGTGGTATTAAGCTTCAGTTCGTTTGCGTAATACGCAGCTCCCCCTGGAAGCGAGATGGCGCCAACACGGCCGATTGGTGCCGTCGCCAGACCAGCCTTTGCCCAAGCTATGACGCGACCATAAGCAGGTTTCAGTGCAAGAATTGCGGTGCGCGCGTCAGCAAGCAGAGCATCGGCATCCCCGCGAGGCAGCTTGCCTGCGGTGACCAATGCCTCGGTCTTGGCCTTGACGTCGGCCCAGAGCGCTGCATCGGGGCCGGAGTCGAAAGGGGCGCCACTGGTCAGTTTCTCACTGCCGGCAATAACGGATTCGATCTGGAATTTCGGCGCGCGGATACCGGCGCGGTCGCTGGCCTTGCTTCGCTTTATGCCGATATCGAGAACTGCGGGTATGCCCTGCAGACGGGCGATATAGTTCTTGAGGTCAGTCACATCAGCGACGCTGTGGGTATTGACCAGGAAATCGGGCAGTTGGCTGTGCGCCGAATAAAGGCGGGAATAAAAGGGAGGACGATAAATCCGGTTGACGTGTGCGAGCGCAGCGCGGTCAGCTTCGAGCGCCCAGATGTCGAAATTCACCTTGGCTTCGGGCGAGAGGGCTTCCCGGTCGAACTTCGACTGCATGCGTGCAACGCTGGCCTTGCGCCAATTGACTTGCTCTTGGGCAGCTTCGTCGCTGCTGTCGTTCCAGCGATCACCGCCGTTCTTGATGCCAAGCCGGGTGGCAAGTTGTGGTTGCTGCTTGAGATATTCGGCGAATTCAGCGTCGAGGAACTCGGTGAGACGCGCGTCCTCACTGGCTGTGGCAGAGGACACAGCAATCTCTTGCGCCCACGCGGTAGTGGCGGGCAGCACGATGCCGGCCGTTACCGCTGCAACGAACATCCTGAATGTGCACTTCATATTTTTTTCCTCATTTCGAGGCGACCGTAGAAGCTCGAATAGCCGAAGTGAAGCTCTTTGGTGCAGCAGCCAGTGCAGAGGTCTCGACGGTCAAATTTCGACCTTGGTCGGCACAGCTTGTGGATCGGATGATGGACGGCTTTTTGGCCGACCAAGACCGCCTTGCAGTTTACTCAGTCCTGCCAGGCGGGTTTGTCGCTATACCACTCGAGCCATCCCGACACATCGACCCGTGCTTCAGGTTTGCGCCCGGTTCTGGCGAGCAGGTGGTAGGTAAGTTTTTCATCCGCCGGTATCGGTCGTATGATTTCGTAAACACGATCATATTCACTGTGCGCGATCTTCCAGCCATCATCGGTACGCCTGTACCTGTCTCGGTATAGTGCCGTTCCGACCGTATCCTGCTGGCGCTGCGGATCGATAAAGCGGTCTTCAAGATACCACAAGCCTACCGCGTCGTCATCGCCGGTGAAGTCAATTTCTGGGGAATGCCCCTGGTGCTGGGCTACAATATCGCTGTTGAACGCACTTCCGATGAAGTCCAGCATGTTCGCTTTGCCCTGAAGTTGCGCGCGATATGCTCCGCCCCTGTAGTCAATACTGACATCCTCTGTAAAAAGTGTCGCAAGCAAGGCCTCGTCACCGGTGTCAATCGCTCGAAAATAGCGATGCTTGAGCCGGCGAATTTCTTCCATGTCGGAAAGCTGCTGAGGAGTGAACGCCATATTCACTCCTCCCCAAAGGCTGCAGGGGCATCGCCCATTACCGAAACGGTAGCGTTGCCCGCATCATCGACGGCATGGATGAGGCACGAGGTGCGGCGCGAGCGGGTTTCAGCAATCCACCACCGCCCATCTTGCTTCACATATACATCATCATATTCCACGCCCATCTGGGTGAGGCTCCGGGTGGCAAGGTTTATATTGTGAAAATAAAGCGACCATTGACCGGTCGCACGCTGCGGGGATTCGAAAGAAATAATCCCGTTAGCCGCATGGTGGATGTCATGGATGCCCGGCGCGCACCCCATCTGAGAATAGATCGAAACGAAGTCGTCGCGGTTCCTGAACGCTGGAAAGCCCTCATATTCAATAACCGCGCCATCTTCCAACAAGGTGTCACGCACTACCTCGGGTTGCTTCAGATCGCATGCCCTGAGATAACGCGCCTTCAGATCCCGCACTGCACGATCGTCCTCAAGTCTTTGCAACCTTTCCTCGAGCGTCATTGCATTTCTCCTTTGCGCAAAGTTTGTACTTTGATATTACGCAAATCAAGATGAAAAGGGAGTCATTCATGCGCTTTGCAGGAAAAAATATACTAGTCACCGGAGCTGCTTCCGGAATCGGCCGCGCCACTGCCATTCGGCTTGCCAATGAAGGAGCGCATGTCATCATCGGCGATGTCAACATCGCGGGCCTGGAGGAGACGGCAGCACTGATGAGCGCTGCACCTGATGTCGTTCAATTTGATGCCACCGACTTTGATTCGTGCCGCAATTTGGTTGAAACTGCCGCAAGGAACGGGCTCGACGTGTTGTGTAATATTTCGGGTATTCTCAAATGGGGACCAAGTCTTGATTTCCCCGTTGAAGACTTTGAGCGCATCCTCAAAGTGAACACGACCAGCGTGTTCGTGATGTGCCAGGCCGCACTGCCCCATCTCATCGCGAGCAAGGGCAATATCGTCAACACCGCTTCGACTGCGGCGTTGCAGGGCATTGCCTATACAGTTGCCTATGCTGCATCGAAGCACGCAGTGGCGGCAATCACCAAAAGCCTCGCTATCGAATTCGCAGCAAGCGGTGTGCGGGTAAACGCCATCTGTCCTGGTCACGTAAATACACCAATGGGCAATGCGGCGCCACCGCCTGGCGACGTCAATTGGGACCTGGTCATGCGAAACGCACCAAAGCTCGAAAATGGAACATGCGATCCGGAGGACGTGGCGGGCATGTTCGCCTATCTGGCAAGCGACGAAGCCCGCAAGGTTACCGGTGCACTGTTCACCATTGACGGCGGGCAGTTGGCAGGATGACGATGGAACAGGAACAGGCAGAGCGTATCCGCGCATTTCGCCAAGCACTGGGCAGCTTTGCGACCGGCGTCACCGTTGTGACCACTTTTGAGGGTCAACCGGTGGGGGTGACGGCCAACAGTTTCAATTCCGTATCGCTCGATCCGCCACTGGTGCTGTGGTCGCTGGCGCGGACCTCGGGATCGATGGACGCTTTTCGGCACGCAGGCCATTTCGCCGTTCATATCCTGGGCGCCCACCAGGAGTCACTATCGGGACGCTTCGCGCGGGCGGGTGAAGACAAGTTCGCTGGAATAAGCTGGCGAAAAGGTGGCCAGGGGTCACCTGTTTTCGATGACTTCTCGGCCTTGTTCGAATGCCGAACGGTGGAGACCTATGACGGTGGCGACCATGTCATTTTCATCGGGAAAGTCGAGAATTTCGAGAGGCGTGATGTGGCGCCACTTCTATTCCACGCCGGGCGCTATGCCGATGCAAAGGCACGCTCGGCGGGGCAAACCGATGAAGATGTCGTTCCTGAAGATGGACGCTTCACGCAGGATTTCCTGATGTACCTGCTTTCGCGAGCCCATTTTCAATCTTCGAGCAGCACGCGAGCGCTTTGGCAGGAACTTGGCCTGACCGAAACCGACATGCTGGTACTGTCTGCGCTAAGCATGAAAGGTCCGCTGGACCGAGCAAGCCTCCAGACCGAACTGGCACACACCGGTCTTTCGCCCGATGATCGTTCTCTCGAGGGCCTTGTTGCGCGCGGCCTTGTGGTTGAGGACCAGGGCCTGCATCTGGGCAAGGAAGGGCAGACCGCGTTTATCCGGATCCTCGCTTTGTCCAAGGCGGTAGAAGACGAATTGATCAAGACACTCGGCCCGCAAGGTGCAGCTGAACTCAAAGCGTTGCTGCGAAAGGTAATAGATGCAAGCAGCACGCTTTCGATCTCGGCCGATAGTTTCATGACCGGCACACAAGGCTGAGTTAAACCTTCAAGCGAACAGACGGCGCGCTGCTTCCTGCCCATCAAGTGGCGCATTGTCGCGACGCATGACACGCCAACCCTGCGTCTCTCTGCGCAGATGCCACCGATTGGCAGAGGCGCGGTAAATCGTGTAACCTTCAGACGTATGGCGTAATACGAGGCTATGCCCTCGAGCCAAGGCTTCATCTCCCAAAAGATCGATCGCAACTGGCCCGAGGACATGCGCACAACCTCCAGCCATCAGTGACTGGTGCGTTGGACCAGTAATGAGTGCTGCAATAGCTGCGTGTCCCGTTGCCTCACCAAAGCCGCTGACTGCATAAACACCGTCACTGCTCCAAAGCTCGGCGACTCCTGTCGCATCGCCACGGTCTGCAAGCGGACCATAGCGAGCGATCAGGTCGCGAATGGCCTCGCGATCCTCCAGCGCGACCAGGCGGTCAGCTGCTTGCGGCATAAAAAGCTTCAGCCCTTATCTTGAGTGCCAGCGCTGTATCATCAAAGGCCCTCTTCACCCAAGGGCCGGCAAAGCGAAAGACGTGGATGCCGTTCGCGCCAAGGAAGGCGTCGGTTGAATAATAGCGGCAGCATTCAGGACTGGTTGCCTCGATCACCTGGTCGCGCCTGGCAGGATAAGGCCAGGCATCAAGATTGGGGAATTCCCAACTCAGCAGTTTTTCAGGCTCAAACCCGCAAATATACTCCAGATTGGGCACGGTTGGCCCGCCCGCAGTTGCATAATTGATCAGCGTCATTTCGACAGGCGCACCCATTTCAAGGGTGGACACGGCACGAATGCAAAAGGGATTCCATTCATTGTAGCGCGGCAAATCGGTCAGGATATTCCATACCGTTTTTGCAGGCGCCGCGATTTCGACCGTTTCCGATCGCGTGACAGCATTCGGATTAAATCCGAACACAGGGTCTTCCTCGTGACTCTTCGTCGCCATCATCCACTCAAGCATTGCAATTCCTCCAGCTTGACAATCCATGCCCTGGGAAGCGGATGCTCGGTCGCGCCGCCCCAGCGCAACAACGCTGTGCCTTCCGTGTGCCCGCAGGTGTCGATCCAATTGGCAACCCCTGGATCTTGCGCTGCGCAAATGATCCGGATTGTCCCGTCCGGTTCTGGCTTTGCAGAGTGCTTGTTCACGCTGATCCGGCGAAACCGGTAATCAAGGCTCTCCATCCAGTAATTGTCGAGCTGGAAGTTCCAGTAATAGCATTCAGGAGGGGTCACTTCGATAACCCAGGCCTCATCCGGCGCGACGCGCCAATAAGCATGGGCATAATAAATGTCCTTGGCACCCCCGCCCTTTTGAAACATTGACTGGTCGATGGCAGGAAACTCGTTCGGGACCTGGCGGAACAGCCGTGTCCAGTCTGCAAAGGTCGAAGCGATGCCACGAACAAATTGTGCCGAAGTGGCAAGGCCAGTCGCAAGCATTTCGTCCGTCAGCGGCGCCGGTACGTCTGGTCCGCCGATACGCTCGATTTGAAATTGCCCGCCGCGCTCGCTCAAGCGGTCGAGCGCAGACTGGCGCAGCACGATGACGCTGGCATCTGGTTCGAGCCGCAGCCAGTTCCCGGCGTGCGGAGTGCAGCTGGCAATGATTTCTAACTCTCCATCTGGTCCCCATTGCAGATCGCTATCAAGCAGCTGGCCTGTTGCATGCGCGCTTCCGTCGATGTGATAACGCATGGCATTGGCGACGATCGAGAAATAGAACATGCTGCCACGCTTGCCGGTGATACGGTAATCGCAATCTCCACGAATTGATGCGTTCCAATATTCATTGTCGGGATTGTCCGCGCCGATTTTCGCCGTCTCGTGGCTGAGCTTGTAGAAAAATGGGAAATCTGGATCGGACGCCTCGACATATTGTTCAAGTGCAAGCCTGGTAAGCCGCGAGAGGTAACGGAAACCCTCGGCACGGATCAGCGGATCATCGGGTACATCGGGCGCGAGGATCACTTCGCCTGCCTGCGCGAGCTTTGCACAAAACGCGGTCCAAGCTTCGGCTGGATTGTTCACACCGCTACCCAGTCCCCGCCATTCACATCGAGCGCTGCTCCTGTGATTTCGCTCGCATAGTCGGAAAGCAGAAAATAGACGGCCTTGGCACAGTCCTTGTCAGGCGGTATGTGGCCGACGGGAATTTCCGAGGCACGCTGCTTGCGAAAGGCCTCGGCGCCGTCTCCCATTCCGGCAAAGAAGCTTTGCAGCGGCACGCCGTCCATCCAGCCCATGAGGGCCGTGTTGACCCGGATTCCGGTACCAGCAAGCTCGACCGCCAATTGGCGGCTCAGCTGGTTCAGCGCCGATTTTGCCATCGCATAACCGCCTTCACCAGGCATTGGCTTACGCGTGGCAAGCGTTGAGATATTGACAATACTGCCTGTCCCTTGCGCCTTCATGGCAGGGATTACAGCCTGCGCCATGCGCAGGCCGCCAACAGCGATTACGTCGAGCGCCTGGGTGAGCTGTTCGATGCTGTGCGCTTCGAGATTGTTCCAATCAGGATGATAATATGCCGAGTGGACAAGGCCGTCGATCCGCCCCCATTTGTCGAGCGCGGCCTTCGCCAGAGCATCACAGTCGGTCACCTGGCTCACATCACAGCGCTGCGCAATCGCTTCGAACCCCGCAGCGT
>JBATDO010000057.1:0-5299 GCA_049663505.1 Sphingorhabdus sp. | reverse complement strand
GGCGGCTACCGACCTGGTCGAAATAGCGCGCGTAGGCCGCCTGCTTGGGGCTGTCGGCTCCTGCCGCCCACCACGGCCCGTCATTGACGTTCATCGCCCAGCCGTTAGCCGGGCTAACCACTTGCGGCAGCTCACGAAACGGGTGCAGTCCCTGCCAGTCTGTGGCCGGGTCACTTCCGTCGACAGGCTTTGTGTAATCGAAGCGTGGATCGCGCCGCGGCATGAATTGCGGGAGGAACAGCGCCGTCTCACCCGTTTTGCTGGCAAACAAGGTGTTGTTGGTCGAGTTTGCCTGCAGCTCCGCAACACGGCGGAAACCAACAAGGTCTTTGACCTTGGTGCGCAAAAAACTCTGTTGCAGCGCGGCGACGGGCCTGTGCATCAATGCTGCCGAAATCCACTTGCCGTCCGCTTCACGGACTACCGGGCCGCGATGTGTGGAGTAGATACTGAACGCCCGACTGCCAATGACACCGTCGGGCTTGCGATAGCCGAGCGCCACGGTCTTGACGGTCACCGGGCGCTCTTCCTTACCGTAACGATACGTCCACTTATTACCCCCAGTCACTTTCTCCACTGTCTCTGCGAACTCGTCGATCGTATCTGCTGAGCTGGTGGTGTGCATCCAGCCGGCATTCTGGTTGAAACCTTGGTAGATGAAAAACTGCCCCCAGGTCGCTGCCCCATAAGTGTTAAGACCCTGCCCGCTCGTCACCTGCTGCTCGGCGCGGAAGAAGAAGCTGGTGTGCGGGTTGATCAGCAGCAGCGGATGGCCGCTCGCGCTATGCGACGGCGCGATCACAAAACCGTTGGAGCCGGTCGGCTCGCGCGGAACGAGGCCGCGTTCTTCGGCAGTGAGCGCGACCGTGCGGCGCTCGTAAAAGGCTTGCAACTGGCTCAGCGAAACGCGGCTGATATCGGCACCGATAGATCCTTCGGAAAAGCTCAGCGCCATCCAAGGCTCGAACCGGGTCAGCACCTTGGGTTTCACCTCCGGATGGTCGGCCAGATACTGGTTGAGGCTCGCGGCCCAGGCCTGCATCAGCTTGCGCAGCCAAGGCGGGCTCTTGGCATAGTCGGCCTTCAGTTCGTTAGGATCGATCCACAGCCGCTGGCGCAGGTCCTGCCACAGCGCCTTCTCGCCTTCGGCCTCGGCCAGGCGGCCGAGGCTGGCGAGGTAATTCATTTCGATCCGGTTGAAGTCGTCCTCGGCCTGGGCATAGATCATCCCGAACACCGCGTCGGCGTCCGAGCGACCGGTGATGTGCGGAATGCCCCAATCGTCGCGGACAATTTCGGCGCGATAGGGGGCGGCATGCGCTGCGGTGCCTACAAGCAAAGAAAAAACGCAGAAAGTTGCAAAGCGGCGCACCGTCAGTTCTCCCCTTGATAGTCCCGCGTTGAGCCTAGCGCCGGATCTGCCGTTGCGCCAGCGCTGATCATTGTTCGGCATGCGTCCCGGCTGAAGAGCGGCAGACCCAGAGAATTTTCACTTTTTGCTCGAAACTCAATGGATGACCGCTTACAAAGACCTCGACGAGTTTTATGAATGCCTACAAAGTTAGCGAATACCGCCAAGCGTTCTGACCAGCCTAAACGGCAGCTATTTATCGGTCCATGCAAAGAAACGGACAGTCCGCTCCCGGCCCATAAGCCGACATCAGAATTGTGAGAAACTAAGGCTGGGTCGCATTCGATGTTGCGCGTTTGATCATATTTCTAAACTTCTGTATTCAGGGCGCAGTAGGAGAGGACCGGCCTTTCTTGTACCGGTCAAACCAGGCGAGGATCGCGGACGCCTTGGCCGCGGCCTGAGAAGGCCGCGCCGCAATGCCGCCGTGACTAGCACCGGGCACCTTTACAAGCATAGTTGGTACACCCCTGAGTTTTAAGGCAGTATATAATTGCTCTGACTCACTCACCGGTGTGCGATAGTCTTCAGAACCGACAACGACAAGCGTTGGCGTTTCAATGTTGCCGACGAGGGAAATGGGCGATTGAGCCCAGAATTTCTCTGGCGCTTCCCACGGCTGGGCACCTACCCAGTAGCGCCCAAAAACGGGAGCGCCGTCGGCGGTCAGGGTCTGTGTGATCCAGTTTATCACAGGTTTCTGTGCGGCGGCGGCTTTGAAACGCTTGGTCTTGCCTACAATCCAAGTCGTAAGCACTCCGCCTCCCGAGCCACCGGTCACAAACAGCTTATCCGGGTCAGCAATACCCATCTCAATGGCCCGGTCGACGATGCTCATGAGATCAAAATAGTCATTGCCCGGATATGCTTTATCGATGCCGTTCGCGAAATCCTCACCGTAACTTGTAGAACCGCGCGGGTTTGCAGATAGAACTGCATATCCAGCAGCAGCGTAAAGCTGGTTGTCAGTAGCGAAGTGAGGCCCATAGGCGGCGAAAGGGCCACCATGTATTTCCAGAATGAGAGGAACCTTGCTACCCTTTACGTATCCCGGCGGGAGCGTAAGCCAGCCATCAATTGCTCTCCCATCAAAGCTTGAACTCGTTGAAATACGCTGAACCTGACCCAGCGTTTTGACTTCGCGCATCGTGCGGTTAAGGTCGGTCAGCGTCCTCATTCTACCGCCGCTCAACAACTTAAGTTCAGCAGGAGAAGTCGCGCTTCCACCGGTAAAGGCAATTACATCATTGTCGGAAACAGAAAAGCTACCGCCTGTGTACGGCCGGTCCATGCCACCTCCCGAAAGACCGGACACGATTTCGCGCGTTGAACCATCGAGCGATATACGCGAAACCTTTGTTTCGCCCTTGTCATCAAACTGAATATAGATACCTTGGCTATCTGAGTCCCATATCATCTGATCGACGCTATAGTCCCAGTTGCTAGTTAATGAGCGACGGCCTGAGCCATCACGGTTCATGATATAAAGTTCGGTTTTTTCGTACGCGCGCATTGCGTCGTCAAAGCCAAGATATGCGATTTGGCTGCCATCGGGCGAAACGAGCGCATTGCTATCAGGCCCGTTGCGGTCGGTAAGCTGGCTCAGCGATCCAGACGAAAGTTTGATAGCCCAAACTTCGCTTTCCACTGAATCCGTTTGCCAATCGGTCTTGCGATTTGCGGTGAAATACAGACTGGCCCCGTCATTCGACCAGGATAATGGCCCACCGTCGTGATAAGGACCAAAAGTCAGCTGACGCGGCGCACCACCATTTGCCGAAATTACGAATATTTTTTCAAAACCTGACTGCAGATAGCCTTGGCCATCTGCGCGGTATGTAAGGAGGTCATAGTACTCAAGCGGCTTGGCCCATTCAGCGCCTTTCGGCTGACTGGGCGGCGCAGAGCCTAGCTTTAACTCTTCGTCTTTCACCATCATCGTATAGGCAATCGACGCGCTGTCGGGCGACCATGTCAGGCTCGAAGGCGCCGTGGGAAGGCCCGTGAGGCGGACGCTTTGCCCGCGGTCGACCCAGCGCACCCAAATTTGGGGAGATCCGCCTTCTGTTGAGGCGTATGCAAGTCGTTTACCGTTCGGCGACCAGCGTGGTGCAAAAGCATCGCCATCATTGCCGGCAATCTGCATCTGCTCGCCTGTCTGGACGTCAACAATCCAGATGGTGCTTTTGGCACGGTCCGTCATCACATCATTTGTTTGCCGGACATATGCGATGTGGCGCCCGTCAGGACTAATCTGCGGGTCACTAGCTTGTGCCAAGTTGAACAGATCGGTCCCCGTGAAAGTTCGCTCGGGTCCGGACCTTGAGCTTCCGATGGCCGAGCCAGGAATGGAAACGGGTTGACTAATACTGGGCGCCGATTGCGCGCCTTCATTGGCGCCCTGTTCCGTCTGTGCCACGGCAATGTGAGAGGTTAAAGCTAGCACACTAGCCCCCATTAATGAGATAATGTGCATTGCTTTCCCCCACTTGTTTAACATCCACCTAAACCTACACCTTTCCAATATGTCGTCGAGATGCAAATTGGCGCGTGTAATAAGGATAGCTGATTTTGGACGTCGACGAACACTTGCGAATCGTCCAGCTTCCGAGCCTTCCCAATGACGGAGTTTGCTACCCAGCGACTGCCGCGAATAGCATTGCCATTCGCGCAGCGCTGTTTGCCTGATCCATTGTTCCTAATTTACCGTTGTGACAATCGGTGATGGCGCGAAAGGCTTGATGCTCAGTTTCGGGTAGATTTCGGCGGGATAGTAAAACACGCCGTTTTTCACCACCACGGATATGGATTTGATCGCCTTGAGATCTTTTGTCGGATTACCAGGGATGAGAAAGAAATCCGCAAGCTTGCCTTTTTCGATGGAACCCAATTGCTGATCCTGACCCAAATACTGCGCCATCTCAAGCGTGGCGCGTGACAACACTTGCGCGGGCGTCATTCCGATTTTGGTGAAGAGTTCGAGTTCACGGTGGTATGTGAAAGCTCCGCCCATATCTGTGCCAGGAATGAGAAATATACCCTTACGGTTCATTTCGGTCAGCGTTTCCAAAATTTTGCCATATGCCGCTACATATTCAGCACGCTGTTGAGGCGAGTCCGCTCCAAACAATGCCTGTTTTAGTTGGCGCTGCTCGGCGGGCGGCATGTGATCAATATAGTCAAGGGCGCCCGGGTTTGTCCGACCATCTAGCGCCGTAAGGCCAAGTTCATGTATGCCAATTGTGGGTTCATGGGCGACTTTTCCTGCCACCATCGAATCCAGCGTTGACTGCACATTAGCCGACTTCACATCGAGCGTCGGGAAGCGGCGCATAGCAGTGAAACGGAACAAGGTGCGCGTATCCTCTTGCGGTGCGAGGACCCAGCCGAGCATCAATTGATTGACATGCGTAATCTCGTTGAAGCCAGCGGCGATCATTGCATCGGTGTTGGAAAAAGCCGGAATATGGCCGGCAACGCGTAACCCTAACCGATGCGTTTCAGCGACCACAGCGGGTGCCCATTCCGGCTTCATGGAATTGTACAACTTCACCTGCCAGACGCCGCGTGCAGCATATTTGCGCACCGCTGCAATCGCTTCATCCTGTGTCGAGACGACTGTACCGTTCCGCGCTGAAAACGGGCTCTCGCCCTCAATAAAGCCTGACCGCACGACACGCGGTCCTGCCAATTCGCCAGCGTCTATCCGCGTGACCAATTTGTCGAGCACGTCGTCGCGATTGCCCATGTCGCGTGTCGACGTGACGCCTGCCAGAACATTAAGCAGTGCATCTTGCTGCGCCAGATGGCCGTGCATCTCGTACATTCCGGGCACAAGTGTGCCGCCTGCACCATCGATTGTTGTTTCGCCAAGTGTAGCATTACTGC
>JBATDO010000056.1:0-25187 GCA_049663505.1 Sphingorhabdus sp. | reverse complement strand
AAATTGGGGGGGCGTCAAGCAGGAAATTTGGGCGTCTATTGATTTTTCCAAGCTCTGTGCAAAATCGATTACGCTTAATCGTTGAGTACTCAAAATATACAACATAACTCCTTGGTCTTCAGCACGCATCTAACTGACAGCTTCACTTGGCAAATTGTCCGGGGTAACCTTCTTGGAATCGCATCTGGTCCCAACCTGCAACTATCACTTGGATTTTCCAATGCGAGGTTCGGTTCCGTCTATCAGTCTTTCTATGTTTTCGCGGTGCTTCCAAAAGATGATCAATGTACAAGCGACGAGCAGAGCCACCAATTCATACCGGCCAAAATAGGCCGCTGCAATCGGGGCAACCAAAGCCGCCAACAGCCCGGCGACCGAAGATATCCGAAAAAGGATCAGGCCCCCGATCCAGGCAACCGCGTAAACAACGCCGCCTTGCCAAAACAGTCCGAACATGATGCCTGCATAGGTTGCGACACCTTTCCCACCTCGGAATTTTAGCCACGCGGGATAGAGATGGCCAAAGAATGCGCCTGCCGCTGCAAAAACCTCTCCCCCTGGCAGGAAGCGCGCCACCAACCAGACAGCAACGAAACCCTTGAGCAAATCCAGAAGGAGCGTCAGGGCAGCGAGTCCCTTACGTCCGGTGCGTAAGACATTCGTCGCTCCAATGTTTCCGGAACCAATCTGGCGCAAATCTCCGCCACCAGCGAGGCTTGTAAGGATTACTCCAAACGGAACAGAACCCAGCAAATAGCCGATAGCAAGGGAGGACAACACTATAATCCAGAAGGCCGTCATTGTGCGAATCCCCGTTCGATATGTGTTCTTATCGGTTTTGATGTTGTTCCTCAAGGCGTTGGCATTGCCGTCGCAACTTGCCTTCGTCAGGCCGCATCGATAACAGGCGATATGCACGTCGATGCGCCATTGCTGTTCTTTGATTCCGGAATTGGCGGATTGTCCGTCTTGCAGGTTGTTCGAGACGTTTTGCCCAACGCACCCGTTGTTTATGCCGCAGATTACGCAGGCATGCCGTACGGCACCAGGAGCGAGGCCGAGATCGCTGCACGTGTCCCTGCATTACTTGGGCGACTGGTGGAGCGCTATCGGCCTTGCTTGGTGACAATCGCATGCAACACGGCATGCACAATCGCGCTGCCGCATGTGCGCGCTGCACTTGATGTGCCGGTAGTAGGTACGGTGCCTGCAATAAAGCCCGCAACGCTTTTAACAAAAACAGGGGTGATCGGGTTGCTCGGAACGGCGGCCACCATTCGCCAACCTTATGTCGACCGGCTCGAATCCGAATTTGCAGGTGGCATGACCTTGCTGCGCCACGCGGCCCCTGAACTTGTCCACGCAGCTGAGGCAAAGATGCGCGGGCAACCCGTTAGCCACGCTATTTACCTAGACGCACTTCTTGGTCTGACCAGTCAGGCTGGAGGAGAAAGAATCGATACCATTGTGCTTGGCTGCACGCATTTTCCGTTGGTGGAGACCGAGCTGCGAGAGGCAGCTCAAGGAAAAATCAGATTTGTGGATGGCGCAGCTGGTATAGCGAGGCGGATAGAAGATCTCACAGTTGACAGAAAATGGCCAAAAACCCACGCAGACGGCGTGTTCGTTACAACAGGCTCTATTGAGGACTTGGTCAGTTTGCGCCCTGCCCTGACGTCTTTTGGTTTGACCCAGATCAATTCGCTCTGATCATTTTTAGAGCAAGAGACATTTGAACGGTTATTATTGCAAGTCGTTCGCGCTGGATTTTTTCCAATTCCGCGCTTATTGGGCATCAAAATGCTGTGTTGGCATGGCAATCTGGGGTTCTTGTCTGTGAATTACGATCAGATTTTCGATAACGCGATTGATCGGCTCCATGCCGAGGGGCGATATCGGGTATTTATTGATATCTTGCGGAACAAGGGCGCATATCCCAATGCGCGTTGCTTTGCCGGCCACAATGGCCCCAAACCGATAACCGTATGGTGTTCGAATGATTACCTTGGAATGGGCCAGCATCCCAAGGTCATTTCCGCAATGGAAGAGGCGCTGCACAATGTAGGCGCAGGATCTGGCGGAACGCGCAATATCGGCGGCAACACCCATTACCATGTCGAGTTGGAGGCAGAGCTTGCTGACCTGCATTGCAAATCGGGAGCCTTGCTGTTCACATCGGGATATGTGTCGAATGAAGCTACCTTGGCAACGCTGGCAAAGCTCTTGCCAAGTTGCATCATCTATTCGGATGAACTCAACCATGCCTCGATGATCGCTGGAATCCGCAATTCAGGTTGTGAGAAAAAGGTGTTTCGGCACAATGATCTTGGTCATCTTGAAGAGTTGCTTGCCAATTCCGACCCTGAAGCGGCAAAGCTTATTGCCTTTGAAAGCGTCTATTCGATGGACGGTGATGTCGCTCCCATCGGCGCCATTTGTGACCTTGCTGACAAGTATAATGCGCTGACTTATTGTGACGAGGTCCATGCCGTGGGAATGTACGGCCAGCGGGGCGGTGGCATTACAGAACGCGACGGAGTCGCAGACCGTGTTACCATCATCGAGGGAACGCTTGGCAAGGCATTTGGCGTCATGGGCGGCTATATCACCGCTGAACAGAAGATCATTGACGTGATCCGCTCTTATGCACCTGGCTTCATATTTACCACGTCGCTTGCACCGGTACTGGTGGCCGGCGTCTTGGCATCCGTCAGGCATTTGAAAGCGTCAAGTGAAGAACGCGATGCACAGCAAGCTCATGCTGCAATGTTGAAGTCAATGTTTGCAGATGCCGGTTTACCGGTAATGCCCAGTGACACGCATATAGTTCCTTTGATGGTCGGAGATCCCGTCAAGGCCAAGAAGATAAGCGACATATTGCTCGCAGAATATGGTGTGTACGTTCAGCCTATCAATTATCCGACAGTACCACGCGGCACTGAACGCTTACGCTTTACGCCTGGACCTCATCATGACGAAGCCATGATGCGCGATCTGACCAACGCATTGGTAGAGATCTGGGAGCGTATGCAGCTACGGGTAGAGTTGGCCGCCTGACGCCATTGCGGTTCTTAACTATCGAAGTGTTGCTGGATTGTGATTGACTGCGGATAGATGGTTGAGCAAGCAACATAGCTTGCCAAACCAATAGTTAGGCTTTGTTTCTCCACCTTGCAGCCTTCCTGATCGGATGGATTCTCTCCATAGCAGCCACACAGGCTCGATCCATTTCCCAGTCCACCAGCGACATCGTGAACTCGTCCATCGGGCAGCGTTATGGTTTTGGTTTTGAGGTCATTCATGGCAGGATTGTCGCGTTTCGCGCAATCTCCAATCATCGCGATGAACATACAAAATTGCGCATGGCTTCACCTATATGCGGCGCTCCAATTTCGCGAGATGAAACGACGGGCATAATTCCCCAGGCGTTTGCGAACAAATTGCTCAGTGTCCACAGATTGCTTTTGCATAGTCAGCGGCGTCGATATTACCACCAGACAGCGTGACAACAGGCACACCCTTGATGTCCAGTTTTCCTGCCAATATGGCACCAAGTGCTGCAGCACCACCTGGCTCGACCACGAGGTGCAATCGTTCGAACACCAATCGCATCGCGGTTTCGATCTCACCAGGGGTGACCGCTGCACCGCTTGCGATCCTCCCGTTCAAGACGTTGAAATTGATTTCGAAAGTCTGTTGGGTCTGCAACGCATCGCAGGCCGTGGGCCACGACAAGTCATCTACCGGGAGAATTTGTCCAGCCTCAAGCGAGCGTATCACGTCGTCCCATCCCTCAGGTTCGGCAATCGATATCATGGCACTGGGGCACGCCAGCGAAAGGCCGGCAGCGAGCCCACCTCCTCCGCAGCAAGCGACAATATGGAGGGGCCCCTTCACTCCGAAGGCCTCCAGTTGGGATTCAACTTCGATGCCTGCACTCCCCTGGCCTTCGATTACCCACGGGTTGGCAAAAGCGTGGACCAGAGTACCGCCCGTTTTCGAAACCAGCTCGGCAGCAATCGCATCTCGATCCTGGAATGGACGTTCATATAATACCACTTCGGCGCCCAAAGCACGCGTAGCAGCAATTTTTGCTTTCGGAGCATTTGACGGCATGACGATAACAGCAGATATTCCCAGTTTCTTGGCTGCCCAGGCAACTCCCTGCGCATGATTGCCGCTGGAAACGCCCACCACTCCGAGCGCGGCCTGCTCGGGGCTTAAATCGGTTAGCCTATGCCAAGCGCCCCGAATTTTGAAGGCTCCGATAGGTTGCAACATCTCGGCCTTACACCACAAAGTCCGACCATCGACCTCGAGCGGAAGCAAAGGCGTTGGCGGAAGAATTGTGGCAATTTTCTCGGCCGCACGCATTACGCCCTCGCGGCTTGGCAATCGTAATGGGTTCAGCAATTGTTGTCCTGTCATAAAAGGCCCCTATATGCACCGATCAAACGAATCTCTCGACATAGGAACTAGCAGATGGGCAACATATTGGTAATTGGCGCAGGTGGGGTCGGCTCGGTCGCCGTGCACAAGATGGCAATGAACGCTGACATCTTTGGCCATATCAGCTTGGCCAGTCGAACAAAATCTAAGTGTGACGCCATTGCTGCTTCTGTAAAGGAACGCACCAACGTCGTAATCGACACTTATCAACTCGATGCTGACGACGTGACGGCAACCACCAAGTTACTCAATGAAATCAGGCCCAAGCTTGTTGTCAACCTTGCCCTGCCCTATCAAGACCTCAACATCATGGATGCATGCCTTGCGGCTGGTGTCAGCTACATGGACACGGCAAATTATGAACCGCTCGACGTGGCGAAATTTGAATATCATTGGCAGTGGGCTTACCAGGAGCGCTTCAAGGCCGCTGGTTTGACCGCATTGCTTGGATCCGGCTTTGATCCTGGGGTAACGAGTGTCTTTGCAACTTACCTGAAGAAGCATCACTTCAATCGGATCGATACCCTCGACATTCTTGATTGCAACGGTGGCGACCACGGCCAGGCATTTGCCACGAACTTCAATCCAGAGATCAACATACGTGAAGTGACCGCGGTGGCGCGGCACTGGGAAAATGGCCAGTGGGTTGAAACACCGCCCATGTCAGTCAAGCAGAGCTTCGACTTTGAGGCGGTTGGGCCGAAGAATATGTACATGATGTATCATGAGGAAATCGAAAGCCTCAAGACACATTTGCCCGAAATCCAGCGCATCCGTTTCTGGATGACTTTCGGTGACGCCTACATAACCCATCTCACAGTCCTTCAGAATGTGGGCATGACCAGGATTGATCCTGTCTTGTACGAGGGCAAGCAAATCATACCGCTGCAATTTCTAAAAGCGGTCTTGCCAGAGCCCGCATCGCTTGGTCCAACGACCAAGGGAAAAACCAATATTGGTGACATTGCAACAGGCATAGGCAAGGATGGTAAAGAAAAAACTCTATATATCTTCAACATCTGTGACCACGAAGATGCCTATGCCGAGACAGGAAACCAGGCCGTGAGTTACACTACTGGTGTGCCGGCAATGATCGGCGCTGCCATGCTATTGACCGGAAAATGGTCCGGCGCTGGAGTGTTCAATATGGAACAGTTCGATCCCGATCCTTTCATGGAAATGCTCAACACCCAGGGTCTGCCGTGGCAAATCAAGGAAATGGGCGGACCACTGGACTTCTGATGAAATGATGGGCTCGGCTTATATCCTTCCCATTGCCTTGCTGGTCGTGTCCAACATTTTCATGACATTCGCATGGTATGGCCACTTGGCCTACAAGTCGAAACCGCTCCTTGCTGTCGTCATAATCAGTTGGGGAATTGCATTTTTCGAATACAGCCTAGCTGTGCCTGCCAACCGTATCGGGCACGCAGTTTATTCAACAGCCGAACTAAAAACGATGCAAGAGGTCATAACTCTTGTGGTTTTTTCTGCTTTTTCAGTATTTTGGCTGGGCGACAAGTTGACAATCAACCATGCGGTCGGTTTTGCCCTTATTGCAGCCGGAGCATTTTTTATATTCAAATCGCCGCTAGCGTAGAGGAAGACCAATGGAAACCAAAGCAGGTGGCCCGGGCGCATTCGCGCATTTCGATCTTGGACGCGTCGACAGTCCAGCTTTTGTTGTAGATGAACAGGCCATTCGCCGTAATCTCTCAATTTTGGCTGACGTCAAAGCACGCTCTGGTGCGAAGATATTATGCGCGATGAAAGCCTTTTCGATGTGGGAACTCGCGCCGGTAATCGGCGAATATCTCGACGGTGTTTGCACCAGCGGGCTGTGGGAGGCACGCTTGGCTCATGAAAAATATTCCGGTGAGATCGCGACATATTGCGCCGGTTACAAAGAGGCCGACATGGCCGAGATCGTGTCCATTTCGGATCATGTCATCTTCAATAGTCCAAGCCAGCATTCGCGTTTTTTGCCATATTTGAACGAAAGTGTAGATGTCGGGCTGCGTATCAACCCCGAGCATGCAGAAGGAGAGGTCGCGAAATACGATCCTTGCTCGCCTGGATCTAGACTGGGTTTTCCGGTTAGCCAACTCAGACCTGAACATCTCGAAGGTATATCGGGCCTGCATTTTCACACGCTGTGCGAGCAGGATTTTGCACCGTTGGAGCGCACGTGGTATTCGCTCAAGCCAAAGATTGAGCCCTATTTTTTGCAACTCTCCTGGCTGAATTTTGGCGGCGGTCACCATATTACCCGTGCCGATTATAACCGGGACGCACTCGTTGATTTCATCAAGGCAGTTCGTGCAGAGACGGGGTGCGAAATTTATCTCGAGCCCGGTGAAGCGGTTGCACTCGACGGCGGCATTTTGGTCGGCGAGTTGCTAGACATATTTGAAAACGGCATGAGCGTTGGTATTACGGATATCAGTGCGACATGCCACATGCCGGATGTAATCGAGGCCCCCTATCGTCCCGCAATGTTGTTCGAGCGCTCGGCCGGGCCACTTGTACGCCTTGGAGGCCCCTCCTGCCTGGCCGGAGACGTCATCGGTGATTATCGCCTACCCGTTGCCGCAGAACCGGGCGCCCGTTTCGCATTTCTCGACCAGGCACATTATTCAATGGTAAAGACCAATAGCTTTAACGGCGTCCCGTTACCTTCTATTTGGCTCTGGAACAGCAAGACCGATGAATTGCGCTGTTTGCGCCGTTTTGAATGGACAGAGTTTCGTGATCGTCTCAGTTAGGCGTCGCTCCATCCATTGATCGTGCTATTTTTCTTTACATAGCCCCCTACCAATCATATAGGCGACCTCCGCTGCCCCAGGGGGACTTCCAATAACCGCAAGGCAGCCTTGTTGTTTTACGTTATTTTTTTGGGGGTCCCTTGAGTTGTACGAACACACTGACGCACTTGCTGTAGTCCGCGCCTTGCGCCCGGACGAACCAATCACGCTCCTCCGCCCGCATGCTGCGACGCGCGCTGCCCGCTTCTTTGTCGAGAAGTTTCCGGGGAAGTCATTATATGCTGTAAAGGCGAACCCATCTCCTGCTTTGCTTGACATATTATGGGATGCCGGCATCACCCATTACGATGTGGCTTCGCTCGGTGAAGTTCGCCTCGTGAGCAAGTTCCTGCCCGATGCAAAATTGTGCTTCATGCATCCCGTGAAATCTGAACGTGCGATTTCACAGGCCTATCACAATCATGGAGTTCGTACATTTTCGCTCGATAGTCGCGATGAACTCGACAAGATCGTGCGGGCGACTGGTAAGGCGACCGACCTTGAACTTTGTGTACGCATTCGCGTCTCGTCGGAGCACGCAAAGTTGAGCCTGGCATCCAAGTTTGGCGCAGATCCGACCGAAATTGCAGATTTGTTGGTCGCAACTCGGCAGGTAGCGGACAGTCTTGGCATTTGCTTTCATGTTGGAAGCCAGGCCATGACGCCTCAGGCATTTGCAGATGCAATGGAGCATGTCCGCGCTGCGATCGTGCAAGCATCAGTAACAGTGGATATCGTCGATGTCGGCGGTGGCTTCCCGTCTGTGTACCCAGGCATGGAGCCTCCACCCCTTGAGAAATATTTCGAGACGATCCATCGGTGCTTTGAAGACCTGCCGATCAGCTATTCAGCTGAACTCTGGTGTGAGCCCGGCCGTGCACTTTGTGCTGAATATGCTTCCCTGCTGGTTCGTGTAGAAAAGCGCCGCGGCAATGAACTTTTCATCAATGACGGAGCTTATGGCGCATTGTTCGATGCCGCGCATGTGGCCTGGCGTTTCCCAGTTCGCCGGGTCGGTGGTGTTGACGGCATCAGTACAGAGAACGCCGATTTCAGCTTTTATGGGCCAACCTGCGATGACATGGATTACATGGCGGGACCATTTGTGCTTCCATCCGACATAAAGTCCGGCGACTTCATCGAAGTCGGAATGTTGGGCGCCTATGGCTGTGCAATGCGGACCGAGTTCAATGGATTTGGAGATACCGAAACACTGACTGTGGCTGACGAGCCGATGGCTACCCTGTATGCGCCTGTGGCGGCCAACGACTCTGGTGTATCCGACCGCGAAGTTCGCCTTTCCAAGCAGTAAGTTGCATTTGACAATTTATAAAAGGTAACGCACCCTCCCTTGTATAAGACAAGGGAGGGTTTTCTTATGGACAAATCGATATTGGCACCAGCTGCCGTTCTCATCGTGTGGTCGATCATCATGCTGGGCTGGCTTGCAGCGACACGTTTGCCAGCGATGAAAAAAATGGGTGTAGACATGAGCAAGACTGTCGGTGCGCGCGGCTCCGATATCGACCCGAACGTTGCTCCATCAGTCGCATGGAAGTCTCACAATTACGCACATCTAATGGAGCAACCCACTCTATTTTACGCCACTGTTTTCATCATTCATCTAACTGCAACGGCCACGCCGCTGCTGGTTTGGTTCGCATGGGGATATGTTGCATTGCGAGTCGTCCACAGTCTCTGGCAAGCAACCGTAAACAAGGTGAGTATTCGCTTTGTACTATTCCTCCTTTCTACAATTTGCCTGGCCGTTCTTTCGGTCAATGCATTACTTGCGACCATTTGAGGAGTTTGGATAATGCATAGCGACATTTTACAGCCTGTAGCGATCCTTGCCGCGTGGACCATGGTCATGTGGCTTTGGATGTATGCCACGCGTCTTCCCGCCATCAACAAGTTGCCCAAGGACCACAGCTCCGATGCCGACGTGGGCTGGACATCAGCAAAGCTGGAGGAGTTGTTACCAGCAAAAACGCAGTGGAAGGCCCACAATTATAATCATCTGCACGAGCAACCAACGATATTTTATGCGGTGGCGCTTTCGCTCGCCTTCATGGGTGCCGGTGACGGATTCAATGCACAAATTGCCTGGGTTTATGTCATTTTGCGGATCATCCACAGCCTGTTCCAGTCGCTGATCAATCGCGTAGCTGTCCGTTTCGGGATTTTTGCTCTCGCAAGCCTTGCCCTCATCATGCTTACTGTCCACGCCGTAATCACTGCGTTCAGTGAAAACATGCCACATGTCTAACGGGTGAAATGGCCAACCAATTCGATATGGGTTGACCAGCGAAACTGGCCGATCGGCCATATCCGGGTCAACCTGTAGCCGCCTGCTACGAGAGCTTTGGCATCGCGCGCAAAGCTGGCAGGGTTGCAGCTGACATACGCGATATTTGCAACGTGCGATTCGGCGAGTTGGGCAACTTGGTCCTTTGCACCAGCACGAGGTGGATCGATTATCACGGCTTCAAATTTGTTGAGTTCGGCTGCTGTAAGTGGGCGGCGAAACAGATCTCGATGCTCAGCAAAGATGGCGAGTCCTGCCCGCGATGAAGCGGCCTTAAGCGCTGATATTGGCTCGCGATCGGCTTCTGCTGCATAGACTTTGCGTCCTTGTGCTACTGACAAGGCAAATGTTCCAAGCCCCGCAAAAAGATCGGCAACTGTCTTTGCGCTGCCGATAATTTTTTGAACAGCTCCAACTAATGCCGCCTCGCCGTCTGTGGTCGCCTGAAGGAATCCGTACGGCGGATAAGCGACATTTACGCCCCCTAATGTCACTGTAACTGGTTCAGGCTCCCAGAAGGACACAGGGCCATAGCCCTCGTCCAGCGATAGTCGTGCCAATTTGTGCGTCTGGGCAAATTCTGACAGTGCTTCATGGTCAGAAAGGTTGCGGGCAATCCAGTTTTCAATGAGAACATCAACGCCTTGATCAACAGTGGCGAGTTTGATCTGTACATCGCGGCGACGTTCGATAAGCGGATTGAGAAAATTGCGAAGCGGTTCTATCAACGCGAAAAGCTCCGGCGCCATGACGTCACATTGTTGTAAGTCAATGATACGATGACTTTTTTCTGTACTGAACCCGAGCTGGAACTGTTTTCCTGCCCAAGCGGAACGCACCGCTACCCGTCTTCTCGAACCTGGCGGAGACAAATGCGCCGGCATGATTTCCAAAGGGGTTACCAATTGCGTAGACAAAGCATGCGCCACCCTGTCTTCGATAAACTTTGCCAGGCTTTCATCGTCGATATGCTGCAACTGGCATCCACCACATAATGGGAAATGCCGGCAAACCGGAACGACATGATGTTGCCCATGAATTAATCCGCCGGCTGGATCAAGCATGTCGCCGGGTGCCGCATAGGCCACGAAACGGCCATCGGCAGTCACGCCGTCACCGCGTGCCGCAACGCGCAATATTTCATCTGGTTTGCTCATGATTAACCCCATGCCTGTGCGGCGGCAGTCAATCAACCAGTGTCTTCGGTTGCAGACGTTTCCGGCTTCTTTATCTGCGCTGGCAATCGATATTTGTCGTCGCCCGAGCTCACTTCGATCATTCCATTGTCGACCAGATCGATCTTTGTCTCGTCAAAGCCATCGGCGGGCGCAAGCCCGCGTCCATCGGTTAGGATATTAAAACGCCTAAATCCTCCATCGGCGTGGCGAATAATCAAAAGCTGTCCATTTGCTCCAGCGATGCGTTCGGTCGTGCAACTGCGTTCAAAGTTGGCTGAGCCCGCCAGTGCGCACTCAATCTTGCCTGAAAGTGCGGCCGCATCGCCTGCCTGCGCATCAGCACCTTTCAATGCTGCGTCATTCTGCTCACCACCACAACTGGCAAGCGAAGTAGCAAGGAACACAAGGACCAGTAACTTAGATATCGGCGTAAACATGGCGTTCGGCTTGACCTCCAGGGTGCGTAACGGCTCCGCTATAGGCTGGACCGACATTTTGTGCATAGCGCCATAATGCACCCGACCCATATTCGGTCAATCGTGGTTTCCATTGTTTACGCCGCTCCTCGAGAATTTCTGCGCCAACGTTCAAATCGATAACGCCATTTTCTGCATCGATCATGATTTCATCACCATCTTCGATCAATGCAATCGGACCACATTCAGCGGCCTCTGGTCCCACATGGCCTATACAAAATCCACGGGTGGCGCCTGAGAACCGACCATCGGTTATTAGAGCAACCTTTTCACCCATCCCTTGGCCATATAGTGCAGCGGTGGTGGACAGCATTTCGCGCATCCCGGGACCGCCTTTTGGACCTTCATACCGTATCACGATCACAGATCCTTCGCGGATGAGGCGCGCCTCGACCGCTGCAAAACAATCTTCTTCGCAATCAAAGACCTGAGCAGGCCCTGTGAACTTGAGCCTCTCCATGCCGGCCACCTTCACGATGGCGCCCTCTGGTGCCAGGCTACCGCGAAGACCTACAACACCTCCTGTGGGCGTTATGGGAGCAGTCGCAGGATAGATTACTTTCTGGTCCGGATTCCAAGTTATCTTCTCGATATTTTCACCCAATGTCTTGCCGGTAACTGTCATGCAGTTTCCGTGAAGCAAACCTTCGCCCAAAAGTGATTTCATCAACATGTACACGCCGCCGGCCTCGTACATGTCTTTCGCAACGTAATTTCCACCTGGCTGGAGATCAGCCATGTAAGGCGTAGTCTTGAAAATCTCGGCGACATCAAAAAGGTCGAAATATATCCCGGCCTCGTGCGCCATGGCAGGCAAGTGCAAACCGCCATTGGTAGAACCACCGGTTGCAGCGACTACTCGTGCTGCATTTTCAAATGCTTCGCGCGTACAGATATCGCGAGGCCTGAGATTTGTTGCCAGCAACTCCATCACTTGCACTCCTGCAGCATGAGCTATCTGATCTCGTGTTGAATAAGGTGCTGGCGCCATGTTGCTGTTCGGCAATGACAAGCCGATCGCCTCGGCAACACAGGCCATCGTGTTGGCCGTGTATTGTCCCCCACAGGCTCCATGTCCCGGACACGCAGCTCTTTCCAGCTCTTCAACTTCTGACAGGGGACACGCCCCTGCTGCGTATTTCCCAACTATCTCGAATACGTCTTTTACGGTAACGTCTTTACCATGGTAGCGTCCGGGCAGAATTGAACCGCCGTAAACGAATATCGACGGAACATTGAGCCGGAGCATTGCCATCATCATTCCGGGCAATGATTTGTCGCATCCGGCAAAACCCACGAGTGCGTCGTAACAATGACCTCGAACAGACAGTTCGATGGAATCTGCGATCACTTCGCGGCTTACGAGCGACGATTTCATCCCTTGATGTCCCATCGCGATGCCGTCTGTGACCGTAATGGTATTGAATCGACGGGGCATTCCCCCACCCTGTTCAACACCTTTGCGAGCAACGTCGGCTTGATGATCAAGCGTCGTGTTGCAAGGCGCACTGTCATTACCCGCTGACACAACACCCACAAAGGGTCTTGCAATCTCTTCTGCAGTGAGCCCCATGGCATAATAATAGCTGCGGTGAGGCGCGCGTTCTGGGCCCACCGAGACGTGACGGCTGGGCAGTTTGGATTTGTCAAAGATGTGCGTCATGAAAGGACTCCGTTATTCGTGCGAGCCTCTATTGCTTTTGCACAGCCAAGCCAAGCTTTTCCGAAACAAAATGGCACATATCAGTCAAGATTTGGGTGAATCTTTCCTGTCCTGCTTTGTGTGAAACCAGATCCTGACGCATCTCGATCCCAATATAGGGAATTTGATTTGCCTCTGCATGTCGGTTCATGGTCGCATTGAGCACCTTACCGGAATAAGGTAGCTGATCTCCAACCTGGACATTCCTGCCAGCAAGATAGCCAATGGCAATCCGCGAAGGAGTGTCCTGTTCATTGTATAATACACCGATTTCCCAAGGCCTTGCTTCTTGCTTTCTCGTTTCAAGTCGAGGTGTAAAGCTGTGCAGCGACAGGATAAGTGATGGACGAGAATCGGTTAGAATTTTTGCTAGTTTATCATGATAAGGATCATAATATTTACGGATCCTGCTTTCTCGGCCGGGCCCGGTGATGTCGTTGCCCGGGATGATCAAGCCATCGCTGCAAGCAGGCACGACACCGTCTTCATCGCGGTTCCGGTTAAGATCCACGACCAGTCGCGAGTAATTGCCGAGAATGGCAGCATGGCCATTTGCCTGCACCATCGAGCAGGCGACGGGTTCTACACCGATGTCCCATGCTATGTGATCCTTCAACCGACACTGATCTATGCCAAGGGTTACATCGGCTGGAACAGCATTTGATGCATGATCTGCCACTATCAATATTCCAAGGTGGACCGGATTACCCAACACCCGGTAAGCCAATCTCGTCACCGAAGGACCCCTTCCAAAATCCACCAATTGGGCGGCATCATGTTGCGGGCGGTTCGACAGGCATCTTTACTTTGATACAATGCAAAACACGTAGCACCCGAACCAGACATTCGAGCAATTTGTGCGCCTGTTCGGCCCAAAGCTGCAAGGACGTCAGAGATGTCAGGGCAGATTTCCATTGCAGCCGCCTCCAGGTCATTCCGGCCCCATTGCGTCATTTCCAATGCACTTCCACTTTGAAGTGCACCAAGGTCAGATCCATTCCAACGATGAAAGACTTCTCCTGTAGAGACACGCTTGAGAGGGTTTACCAGCAAAACCGGCACTCCAGAAATATCAGGCTTTTCAAGCATGCTCAGTTCGGTGCCAGTCCCTCGGCCCAACGCCGTCCGGCTTGAGATACATGCTGGTATATCGGCCCCTAACTTTGAGAGGATGTGCGCCAGTTGTTCATCTGATGCATTCAAATTCCATAACCGATTGAGTAATCGCGCCGCCGCCGCCGCATCGGCAGATCCCCCCCCAATACCGGAGGCGACGGGCAGATTTTTTTCGAGTGTCAAATGTGCGCCGGCACCAACATCGAATTGCTTTTGGAGAAGACGTGCCGTTTTTAAGATCAGGTTATCGTCACTTTCGTCGAGATCCTGTTCGAAAGGACCAGAAATGGAAAGGCTGATCTGATCAGCGGGGCTAACCGTCAAGCAATCACCAGCATCGACAAATCCAAACAAAGTTTCGAGTTCATGATATCCGTCCTCCCGACGATTGCGCACGTGAAGGGCAAGGTTTATCTTGGCATATGCGGTATCTGAAAAAACAGGCATCATGGCGCAGCATTTGTCTCGACGAGACCAATCTCGAGCTTGTGCGCAAGTCGCTTGGCCGCGTCAGCGTCAGCATCCTGGCTTGCCGTGCGCCAAGCATATCGTGCATCACGATATCTCCCTGTCGCCCAATATGCGTCTCCGAGATGTTCATTAATGGCCGCATCGCTTCCCGATCCTTTGGCAGCTTTCTCAAGCAACGGGAGAGCTTGGCCAACTTGTCCATTGCGGTAAAAAGCCCAGCCCATGGAATCTGTTATGGCAATGGAATCCGGGGCAATTTCAAATGCTTTTTGCACCAACGCGAGAGCTCGAGCTGGTTCGTCTCTCTTTTCAAGCATAGAGTAACCAAGATAATTCAATATCTGGGCGTTGTTGGGATCAAGTAAGGCGGCGGTCTCCAGCTGCAGCTTGGCTGCGGCCCAATCCCCCCCTCGATCCAATACAGAGGCTAGAGCCAGGTGCAAATTTGCTCGCTGACGCGGATTGTAGGCTCCTTGTTCAGCTAGGTCGACAAGCTCCCGATATTTTATGATAGCCGCTTGCCGATCACCCATATTTTCTAACGCTTGCGCCAGAAGAGTTGTCATACCAACTGACTTAGGCCAGCGAGCGACACCCTCTTTGGCGACTGCCAGAGCTGCGCCATGGCTACCTTGGATGTTGTGAATCTTGATCCGTTCTCCAATGGAGCGCAACCAATATGGAGATGTTGAATCAATTGTGATCAACAATTCATTCGCCGGCGAATATTGTGAGTGTGAAACCAATGCACGCGCAACTGCAAGCTTGGCGGCCTCATTTGCTGGATCCATCCATTGTCCGACGCGTGCCAATACCAAAGCTGGCCCTATAATATCCTGCTCGAGCAATGCATTGGCAATCCGGGTATGAAAAGCTGCCAAACCTTCTTGTGGCGTCAAATTTTGGCTTGTTGGCATTCTGGTTGTCGGTTGCCGATCATTCCCCAAGGCATGAGATATCAGGGCATCGGTGAAAGCAGTATCTCCCTGCTTAGCCATGATTGGGGCTGCTCGCAGAAACAAGTCGCGTACATGTTCACCGCCAACCAAAGCCATGTTTCTAAGACCGACGCTGGCCTTTGCATAATCACCGGTTGCCAAATCGAGATACACGCGTTGATCATTGGAATAATAAGCGAATATGGGATCTGACTGATTGCCAACATCCACTAAATCATGCGGATTACCCTGGGCTACATTTATCCAACTGTGCAATATTGGTGCCATGAACGCCAAATTGCTTCGGGTTGAAAGCTCGTTCGTTGCAAGCAGAGCCAAAGACCAGTTCTTTTTTTTAAATGCATCGGCAAAAAGCAAGAGCGGAGCCTCTGCTGACACGTCACCAATCAGTTCCTGGGCACGGACGGCCCTGACTGCTGCGGCCATATCACCGGAACGGATTGCACTTTCATATACACGTTCAGCCAGTACCCGGCTTTCAGGCGCGTCACGCCCCAGCCTTAAGTAGCTCTTCAAGGCCTCCGCATCATTGCCACCCAGTTCGGCCAGACGCGCATTCGCATATTGGTTCACTGCGTCATCAGCCTTTGCCATCGCCGAACTGGGGCTCAACGCACAGGCTGCGACGACCCAGAGACTACATGTTCGGATAATTTGGACCTCCGCCGCCCTCCGGCGTTACCCAATTTATGTTTTGATTAGGATCTTTTATGTCACACGTTTTGCAATGCACGCAATTCTGTGAATTTATCTGGTAGCGTGGTTCAACGCCTTCTTCTTCGATCCATTCATACACGCCCGCCGGGCAGTAGCGAGCTGAAGGACCGGCGAATTCCATAAACTCGCTATTCAGCTGCAATGCGGGATCCTTTACCTGCAAATGCACCGGTTGATCCTCAGCGTGGTTAGTGTTTGAAAGAAAAACCGACGACAATCGGTCAAAACTGAAAATCCCGTCGGGTTTGGGATATTCAATCGGGGTGGACACATTCTTCTTTTTAAGGGCCTTGTGGTCGGAATGCTGCTTCATGGTAAACGGCATCTTGATACCGAAATTTTCCAGCCACATGTTCATACCCGAAAGCAGCGTGCCCCAGAAGTTTCCATACTTCTCAACCAATGGCAGAACGTTTCGCACAACTTGCAATTCTTTGTAAATCCAACTTTTTTCGTAGCCGACTTGGTAGGCTACGAGCTCGTCTGAAGATCTTCCCGCGGCAATCGCCTCTATGGCCGCATCGGCTGCCAACATGCCCGATTTCATCGCCGTATGCGTGCCTTTTATCCTCGGCACGTTCAGGAACCCTGCAGTACAGCCCACAAGTGCGCCACCCGGAAAGGTCAGCTTTGGCACGGATTGAAAACCGCCGTCGCTGATCGCACGCGCACCATAAGAAACGCGTCGGCCGCCCTTCAATATTTTCTTGATTTCTGGATGGGTCTTCCACCTCTGCATTTCTTCAAATGGCGACAAATATGGATTTGCATAGTTCAACCATGTGACAAAACCCAAAGCCACTTGATTATTGGCCTGATGATACAGAAAAGCTCCACCATTGGCATCTGTCAATGGCCAGCCCTGGCTGTGGATTACCCGCCCGGCGAAATGCTGCTCTGGAGGAATGTCCCAGAGCTCCTTGATCCCGATCCCATAAACTTGCGGCTCACAATTGGCATCGAGTGCAAATTTAGGCTTCAACAACTTGGTCAAATGACCGCGGACACCTTCTGCAAAAAAAGTGTACTTAGCATGCAACTCCATACCAGGCATGTAATCAGCCTTGTGAGTTCCATCGCGTGCGATGCCCATATCACCAGTTGCAACGCCCTTGACCGATCCATCGCTGTTGAAAAGCACTTCAGAAGCTGCAAAACCGGGAAATATTTCCACACCAAGATTTTCAGCCTGACCAGCCAGCCAGCGACACAGGTTGCCCAGTGACCCGGTGTAAGTACCCTTGTTGTGCATGAATCCTGGCGTCACGAAATGCGGGATATTGAACTTGCCTGTTTTTGTCAGGATCCAGTGTTGGTTATCGTTAACTGGCGTTTCGGCAAGTGAGCAGCCTTGATCTCGCCAGTCCGGGATGAGTTCGTCCAGCGCCTTGGGATCAATTACCGCGCCCGACAGGATATGTGCGCCGACTTCAGATCCTTTTTCTAAAATACAGACGCTTGTATCAGGAGATTTCTGTTTGATCCGTATCGCGGCCGAAAGGCCTGCAGGCCCCGCTCCTACGATAACGACGTCATATGCCATCGACTCCCGTTCACTCATCGCTTTGTCCTTTACCCCGTTCAACGTTCGGGCCATCCTGTTAATCGAACAGCTTGCAGATATTGCCATGCCAAGCAATTGACCCGCTCGTCAACAGATGACTGAAAGAGATTATGCACGATCAGGGGCCAATCACCGCATTACAAATGGTTGATTCACTCACCAACTGGTGGGAGCTTGCCGGCGTAGACACAATAGTATGTGACAATTCGGTCGATTGGCTGGCTTTGGATTTGAAGGCTGAAGAGGTGGCACGTCCAGTCGTCGAGGCGACGGCCGCGAAGGTTTCCCCTGAGGTTCCAAAGCCTGAATGGCCGCTCGCCATCGAGCCTTTGAAAGCTGCAATAGCCGCACGGGTCGATTTGCCAGGGAACCAGTATGGAACTCGCTCGGTGGTCCCAGCCGGACCACCAACATGCGAGATAATGGTCATTTCGGATTTTCCGGAAATGGACGAAATGGCGACGCGAATTCTAGGAAGTGGGATGAGCGGAAAGTTGCTTCATCGCATGCTGGCATCGATTGGCGTGGATTTGAACGAATGCTACTGGACATCACTGGCTTTCACTGCTCCTGCAAGCGGCGAGGTGCCCGAGAGGGACATCCCGGAATTAGCAGCATTTGTGCGGCATCAAGTCGCGATGGTAAAGCCAAGCTGGATTATATTGCTTGGAACACTGGCATCGTCGGCAATATTGGAATTGCAACTCATGGATGCGCGCCAAAGTTTACGAGATTTTAACCATGATGGCGCAAAAGTGGCGGTGTTGACGACGTTCCATCCGCGGACCCTGATCGCGAGGCCCCAATTGAAGGCGCAAGCGTGGAAGGATTTGCAGATGTTCAGTAAAGGGAACATTTTATGAAGAAATTCATATGGTTGATGGCCTCATTGTCACTTGCACCCTTGTCTGCGGCGAGCGCAAATACGAGTGACGGGTTTCGCGCCCTCCCGTCTGCGCAGCCGGCTCCAACCATTTTAGATAAAGACGCAAAGAAGCAGTATTTTGCGGTATACGATGCGATACGTGCTCAAAAATGGGATGATGCCAGGAATTTGCTGGAGAAGCTTCCCGACGGTCCAATGGCAGCGATGGCTCGTGCCGAACTCTATCTCGCTCCCAATAGTCCAAAAGCAGAAGCCGTCCAATTGCAGGATTTGCTCCATTCGGCACCGTATTTGCCGCAAGCAGAACGACTGGAGGCTTTGGCACGCAAGCGCGGCGCTGCCGCATTACCAGGCCGGCCGGGAATTCGTCGTTTTGCTTATCTGGGTGGTGCCCCCAAACGCGATTTGCCGACCAATGTCGCAGATGACAGGCTGCGTAACGATATCCAGACGTTTATAAAGAATGATGATCCACGGTCAGCCGAGGCCCTTCTTGATAACAAGATTGCAGAATTAGACGGACAGGCGCTGACAGAACTTCGTTACCGCGTCGCGTGGTCCTACTATATCGAGAACGACGACGAATCAGCCAAGCGACTGGCCGGAATCGCACGCTCGGGCGGCGGAGAATGGGGAACTCAGGCTGCATGGGCCTATGGCCTCGCATCCTGGCGACTAAAGGAATATGCTTTAGCGCTTGAAGCATTTGATCATGTCTCCCGAAATGCAACAAATGACGATTTGAAGGCTGCCGGTTTATTCTGGAGCGCTCGAGCTGCAATGGCAGTGAAGCAACCAAACCAAGTCCAGGTTCGCATGCAAAACGCTTCCCGTTTTCCCGAGACATTTTATGGTTTGTTGGCAAGCGAAACGTTGGGAATGGAACCGATCGCGCGCAAGGCCTCCAAGGTTTCCAGGCTCGACTGGAACGCGCTAAAATCAAGTGAAAATGCGCAGCTAGCTGTTGCGCTCGTGGAGATCGGTGAGATGAAGCTTGCCGATGAGGCACTGCGATTTCAAGCAAAGATCGGTGACGCTGGTCAACATTCGAATCTGGCACAGCTAGCTGGCTCCCTTAACCTTGCCTCAACACAATATTGGATGGGGCACTACGGTCCGTCGCACGGCGAATCCAACGCAATGGCGCGCTATCCAATGCCGAATTGGGAACCGACCGGTGGATGGCGTGTCGATCCGGCCTTGGTCTATGCCCATACGTTGCAGGAATCGGGTTTTAAGACCGATGCCTTGAGCGGTGCAGGAGCACGAGGGCTGATGCAGGTACGTCCTGGGACAGCACAAGATCTGGCGCGTGCGCGCGGCGTGACCTTGGCCGCCATCGATCTGGACCGGCCCACTGTAAATCTCGAATACGGCCAGTCCTACCTTGAAAAACTGCGCGATTTACCCGCAACAGGAGGGCTGCTTCCTAAGGTCATCGCTGCTTATAATGCTGGACCGACACCAGTGACGCGTTGGAATAACGAGATTCGCGATAACGGCGACCCATTGTTGTTCATCGAATCGATTCCTTATTGGGAAACGCGCGGATATGTCTCCATCATCCTTCGTAATTACTGGATCTACGAAATGCGTGCAAACAAGGCTTCGGGTAGCATGAATGGCCTTGCGCAGTTTCTTTGGCCCAAATTCCCTGACATCAATGGTAGCATTGCCGTTCGCCGCAGCTCTACGGGAGGCACTATTGCCGCTCGATGACACACGCGTCTTTAAGCCAGTCAACATCGCCCTGCTGACGGTGTCTGACACAAGAACGGCAGACGATGACACCAGTGGAAACATCCTGGAGCAACGTATCCTCGGTGCAGGACATGTGATAGTCGAGCGTGCAATACTGCGAGATGATACGGCGCTGATCACTGCAAGATTGCACAACTGGATCGATGATGAACGCGTTGACTGCGTAATTTCTACCGGTGGTACTGGCCTGACAGGACGCGACGTAACACCCGAGGCATTGGACCGGGTGAAGACGAAGGACATACCGGGGTTTGGCGAACTGTTTCGTTGGTTAAGTTTTGCAAGTATCGGAACCTCTACTATTCAATCGCGTGCGTGCGCGGTATTGGCGCGCGGTACATATATCTTTGCATTGCCTGGTTCAAATGGTGCGGTGAAGGACGGATGGGACCAGATATTGGTTCACCAACTCGACAGCCGTCACCGTCCCTGCAATTTCGTTGAGCTCATGCCTAGGCTGCGAGAAGTCTAGCTGCTAGCTGCAATGAAGCAGCAGATAGTTTTCGCCCAAATCAGGACCTTTTGGGGGGAACCTGCCAAGCACAAGAGTTGCAACGAGCGAACAAGATAATTGGAGTTGCTGTCGAGATGGCTGGACGGCGGACCGAGTTCGGCACCAAGAATGGCCTTGCCGATGGCATTGGTCCATCACTGTTCGTATTAAGCCAGGCCATGGTTAGTCATGTACCCTTTCCTGCACGCTTGCTGAAATCAGGCAACGTTCGTTCCCACATATTGCCATGAATTCGAAAGAATATCTGCAGAAGCAGATGGACAAAAGATAGCCTAAATATCGAGCAATCCTAAATGTTTAATCTACAAATTCGGATGCTCGTGGATGCATGTAGAAAGTAACTTGGTCTCTTTGGTAAACCGTTCAAATACAGTGCATTAATAAAGAAAGCTAAAGCGCCTGCGCAGTTTTCGTCAATTCTCCCACCCTATCTTGGGAACAGGATCACAAAGCCGGTCCCTCTATCTTGAATTTCGTGTTCTAATCTCCCTGAAATCTGCTGCAGCAGTGCGTTGACAATCATTGTACCAAAGCCGCTTGATACCGACGGGTCAAATCCGGCTGGCAATCCCCTGCCATTGTCGCTGACCAATATCTGCACCATGTCTTCATCAGCCCCTACCCTGATCAATATACGGTTATCCGCCTTGCCACCGAAGGCGTATTTGATCGCATTGGTCAAAAGCTCCCCAATAATGAGCGCCAATGGTACTGCGGTATCCATCCCCAGATTGATCTTGGCATCATTTTCAAATTGCAGCTTTACGACTTCGGGGTCTGCGAACGCGCCCACCGTCTCAGTCGCGAACTCTTCAATATAGCTGCCAAGATCGACACTGCTATGATCACCTTCGGCATAAAGCTTGCGATGCAAGCTAGCGACAATGTCGACCCGCGAGCTAGCCTCCTTCAGGCTTTGTTTAAGTTCTGCAGATCGGCTGTTGCGAGATTGAAGTGTCAATAACGAGGTTACAATCTGAAGGCTGTTCTTCACGCGGTGGTTAACCTCGTAAAGCAACGCTTCCTTTGCAACAACAGCTTCGGCCAATGCCTTTTCGATTGCGTATCGTTGCGTATCATCGTGGATTGTCAGCACCGCACCGATTTTGGAACCTTGCGGGGCAAATACCGGTTGTGCGTTACCAATCGCCAGCACTTCTGTCCCATCAATTCGGCGGATCAACCATCGTGCGCCGATCACCGTTTCGTCATTCAAAACGGCCCGGGTCAGTGGTAATGTCTCGGTCGGATGCGGATCACCTTCCTCGGTGAACAAGCTGTATGCATTTGCATAGTCGTCGGGTTCAACATCGAGTTTTGCCACCCCGTGCAACTTGTTGGCAGCCTCGTTAACGAACAGGATACGGCCGTTGACGTCGGTAATAATGACGCCCTCCGCCAACTGGCCAAGAATTGCCTCACGATAGGAGCTGACGGCTCGCAGCTGCCCTTGGGCAGACTGCAACTGCGTTTCTACAGTTTGCTGGGCGGTGATATCTGTATGAACCCCTATCCAGCCAATGACAGTTCCATCCTCTGCGCAGGCAGGTTCAACCTGGGTCAAGAATGGCCGGAAATTGCCGTCTGCGCCACGCAATGGCATGGTCAGTTCGAATGAAATTTGCGCTTTGAAAGCCTTTGTCCATTCAGTGAAGATTTCCGGCAACATTTCCGGGTCATGGACTGAGGTCCACCCACCATCCTTCATTTGCTCGTCATTGGTACCACAATAAGCATGCCATCGCTTATTGAACCAGAATATTTCGCCAGCGACATTTGCCATCCAGCACAAGGTGGGTACATTTTCAACGAAGACCCGTAAAAGTTTATCGTCCATTTTATAAATCATGCAAGACCTTGCCAAACGCTCGTCATTTTCCAACGACCCAAAAGTTGATGCTTTTGGGCGCTATTCTATAGATTTGCAAACTGCCACGGAGATAATAATGTTCTTTATTTGTTCTATCGAATTTGTTATGCTTTGAAGATGGTCAACCAACATATCCCGCCCGTCCGACCAGGTCGCGGGGCACCCACAAATGCTAGTTCTACGCGCTTTAACTTGAATTCGCGAGAGCTGGATGGAGATTGGCTGGACGCGTGTCAATCGATCGATGACCCCGCGGCACAATTGTCCACGACAGTGACAGAAGAGTTTCCAAAGTCGATCTTGAGCTTTAACAGTTCGCCGGATTTGCCTTTTGACCGTTCTGTGAATGCATATAGAGGATGTGAGCATGGATGCGTTTACTGCTACGCGCGGCCCAGTCATGCCTATCATGACCTGTCGCCCGGGCTCGACTTTGAAAGTCGATTGTTCGCCAAGCCCAACGCTGCAATGTTGTTGCGCAAGACCATGGCCAAAAAAGGTTATCGAGCCCTGCCAATCGCAATCGGAACTAACACCGATCCATATCAACCGATTGAGCGAACCTATCGCATAACGCGCGAAATCCTGAAGCTTTGCCTTGAAACCCGACATCCTATCGTGATTACAACCAAATCTGCACGTGTGCTGGATGACAAGGATTTGCTTGTAGAGTTGTCAAATCTTGGATTGAGCAGTGTTGCTATCTCCATAACATCGCTCGACCCCAAGCTTGCTGCCAGGCTGGAACCGCGGGCATCTACTCCGACCAAACGTCTGGAAGCAGTACGTTCGCTTGTGAATGCTGGCGTGCATGTTCATGTTAACCTGGCACCTATCATACCAGGGCTCACCGACAATGAGATTGAGCATATCGTTGCAGCGGCGGCGGCTCACGGAGCATCCTCTATCTCCTGGATTCCCATTCGGCTACCACACGAGCTGTCCGAGCTGTTCTGCAATTGGCTAGAGGTGCATTTCCCGGACCGCGCCAAAAAAGTGATGAATATTATTCGAGACATGCGGGGCGGGAAAGATAATGACCCAGATTATTTCAGTCGCATGCGTGGACAGGGTGCGTGGGCAGACTTAATCAGGACACGCGTAAAAATAGCAGTCCGCAAGAGCCAGTTGAACAACTCGCCCTGGAGCGCTCGCAACGACCTTTTCTGTCCACCCGACTTAGACGGACAGTTATCCCTGTTCTAGCCAAAAGCGACATCTTCCCCATCAAGCGGAGCGAAGCGTATGAGCCTGCTGGTCAGCACGGCAGCCTGGCGATTGACTACTGCCAGCTTGTAATCGCTATCCGTGACCATTTCCAGAAATGCGCGACTGTTCGGATAAAATGCAATAAATGCTGCGTCCCAATGGCGCATTTCTGGACCGATCACCATCGCTTCCATTTTGCCCCGCCAAATAATATGGCCACCGACACGGCGAAAAACCGGACCACTGGTTTTCCCATATTCAGCATATGCTTGTTCGCCGCTCCATCCTTTCCCGGCATTCGGATGGGAATCCGGATATCTTGCAAGGTCATGGAACTTCAACAGATTGAGCATGTTGATTGGTGTGTCGCGTGGCAAGGATTTAAATAGATCAAATGCGGCGCGTGTAGGGTCGACAAATTGCTGTTCCATGGGTTCAATCCTCGAACTTGAAATCCTTAAACTGCTCACGCAGTACAACCTTCTGGATCTTGCCGGTACCGGTGTGGGGAATTTCTTCCACGAACAGCACGCGATCCGGCATCCACCATTTGACAATCCGTTCGGCCAGAAAGGCCTTCACCGAGTCTTCACAAACGTCTGAATCAGGCTTTCTCACGACAATGAGCAAAGGCCTTTCGTCCCATTTTGGATGCGGAATTCCGATCGCTCCAGCCTCGGCAACCCCTGGACATCCCATCGCGATATTTTCCAGTTCGACCGAACTGATCCACTCACCGCCAGACTTGATAACGTCCTTGACGCGATCGGTGATTTGCATGGTGCCATCTGGGTGCAGAACGGACACATCGCCAGTGTCAAACCACTGCTCGGCATCAACGGCGTCTTCTTCTGCCTTGAAATAACGTTTTATCACCCAAGGCCCGCGGATCTGAAGTGCCCCAGACGTCACACCGTCTCGGGGGGCGACATTTCCGTCCTTGTCGATCACGCGTAGTTCGACACCAAATGGTGTGCGTCCTTGTTTGCAGACGACATCGACCTGCTCATCTAGGGTTAGATCATCCCAGTTCGGTGTCGGAGATCCCATTGTTCCAATTGGTGATGTCTCGGTCATACCCCATGCATGGCTTACCCGGACGCCCGATTTCATCAGGCGTTCAATCATGGCGCGTGGTGCGGCAGATCCGCCGATGGTAACAAGCCTCAGCTTGCCCAGAGAGGCATCGCCCCCCGATTTTTC
>JBATDO010000055.1:0-5293 GCA_049663505.1 Sphingorhabdus sp. | reverse complement strand
GCCCTGACAGCAGTAGCGCTTATTTTCGGCTTGTTCCTCACAAATCCAGCTCCAATATGCGTTCTCGACGAGGTTGATGCGCCGCTAGATGACGCGAATATCGAGCGCTTCTGCGATCTCTTGGACGCGATGACGAAGGAGACGGATACACGCTACCTGATCGTGACACACAATGCGGTAACGATGAGCCGGATGCACCGCTTGTTCGGCGTAACCATGGTCGAACAGGGCATAAGCCGACTTGTTTCCGTGGACTTGGGCGGTGCAGAAGAATTATTGGCTGCTGAATAATTTCTGCATCAGCCAGCAATTGACGCGCTGGGCCAAATTGGTGTTAAGGTTGGGTCATGACACTTCACGGTCCGATCACCAATAGCTTCATCTCGCAACGACTGCGCCTCAATTATGTTGATTGGGGCAATCCCGATGCCCCGCCGTTGTTGCTGGTGCATGGCGGCAGAGATCATGCGCGCAGTTGGGACTGGGTAGCACAAGAGCTGCGCAATGATTGGCATCTCATTGCCCCGGACCTTCGCGGTCATGGCGACAGCGCCTGGTCACCCGATGGCAACTACGAAATGTCGAGCTTCGTGTACGACTTGGCGCAATTGATACACCAGTTAAACCTTCCGCCTGTCAGTATTGTTGCGCATTCCTTGGGTGGAAACATCGCAACGCGCTACACCGGCCTGTACCCGGAAAATGTCCGAAAGCTCGTTTCGATTGAAGGCCTTGGGCTGTCCCCTGACCGGCTAGCCGAACGAGACGCGCTCGGAATCCGACATCGCTTTCGCCAGTGGATCGACGACAAGCGCAGTGCCGCAGGCAGGACGCCCAAGCGCTATCCAAACATCGAGGCCGCATATGAGCGAATGAAGGCAGAAAACGGTTACCTCTCCAATGAGCAGGCGCGGCACCTTACGGCACATGGGATCAGTCGAAACGAGGACGGCACATGGAGCTGGAAGTTTGACAATTATCTGAATGTCTGGGCCGCTTTCGACATGCCACGTGAGGACCTGGAGGCCATTTGGCATGCTATCACCTGCCCGATGCTCTTGATGTATGGCGCCGACAGCTGGGCATCAAACCCTGAAAAAGACGGGAGAATAAGGCATTTTTCCACGGCGCGCGTTGTTGAATATGAAAATGCAGGACATTGGCTGCATCACGACCAGCTTGATCGTTTCATTTCCGACGTGAAAGCGTTCCTCTAGCCGATCATCGTCCTGAGCGAGTCCACTCGGTCAGCTTCGTCAGCGGGCTTGTCTCGGCGAAGGCGTGAGATGCGCGGGAACCGCATCGCCAGACCTGACTTGTGGCGCTTTGACTCGTGGATTGCATCAAAGGCAACTTCAAGTACCAACGACTTTTCCACTTCACGCACCGGACCAAAGCGCGCAACCGTGTTATCGCGCACGAAACGGTCAAGCCATTTCAATTCCACATCGCTGAAACCCGAATAGGCTTTGCCAACGGGCAGCAAGGTTCCGTCCTCTGACCAGCAGCCAAATGTAAAGTCCGAAAAATATGAAGAGCGCTTTCCGCTTCCGCGCTGGGCATACATCATCACACAATCAGCAACCAGCGGAGCGCGCTTCCATTTAAACCATAAACCGGTCCTTCGCCCGGCAACATAGGGTGCATCTCGCCTCTTGAGCATGACACCCTCGATTGCAGCCTCTCGAGCGCCCTCACGCAGTTCGCAAAGGTGATTGAAATCTCTTGCCTGAATGATGGCCGACAAGTCGAAACGGGTCGGATCGAGGGGTTTTACGAATAGTTCCAGTCTCTTGCGCCTCTCCACCCATGCCGCGGCACGCAGGTCTTCGCCTTTGTCGAATAAAATGTCATAAAGCCGGACGAATACTGGATATTCCTTTTGCATAGCCGTCGTCACTGACTTGCGGCCCAAACGTTGCTGCAGAGTGTTGAAACTCGCCGCTTCCCCCCCCTGAAGGTCGCCGCGAACGAGAAGCTCGCCATCAAGAACTCCGACCGCTCCAAACGCAGCGGCAATCTCGGGAAATGCACTGGTTATCTCGTCTCCACCCCGACTGAAAAGCTTGGTCTGCCCGCCGGTCGATGCGATTTGAATGCGGATCCCGTCCCATTTCCATTCGGCAGCGAAATCCGACAAGTCGAGTACGACGTCGTCAAGTGGATGGGCAAGCATGAATGGTCGAAAAAAAGCATTTCCAGCGGTATCAGGTCGCCCTGCACGCCCCTCGCCCCAGTCAAATAGTTCTGTAAAAGGCGGCTTTAACGCGTGCCATAATTCTTCGATATCGTCGACTGACTTTCCAAAGGCGCTTGCAAAGGCAGTCTTTGCCAGCCTAGCTGAAATGCCGACGCGCATCCCGCCCGAAGCCAGCTTTAAAAGTGCAAAACGTCCATTGGCATCTAGGCGTCCCATATATTCGGCAAGTTTAACAGGTGCCGCAGCTCGGCTGGTCCCCTTTAGAAGTTCAACCACCTCGTTGAGCGAGGGTGGTGGCTCGTCTGCTTGAGCTGGGTCATCCCACATCAGCGCTACCGTTTCGGCAGTGTCACCTACATAGTCGCGGCTCAGCCGGAAAAGCGCAGGATCAAACCTTGCCTCGGCCATGGCGCGCACCGCTCCTGACTTTACCGTTGGGATATTGAGCGTGCCCGCAAGCGCTGCCAGTGCCCATCCACGATCTGGATCGGGCGTCGAGCGCAGATAATCGGCGATCAGCTTGATTTTTGCGTCACGTGACCGAGTGTAGATGAGCCCGTCAATGAGAGCCGAAAAGGCCTGCATCAGGTCTCATCCTCATCATCGCGGCCGACCAGGTCGAGGGCGCGAGCGCTCAGCTGGTGCAATTCGCACCAACGTTGCAACGCATCCGTACGACCATGGGTGATCCACGTTTCGGAGGGACGAAGTTCAAGGAGGGTTTCGGTCAGTTCTTGCCAATCGGCATGATCTGAAATCACCAGGGGCAATTCGACATTGCGCTGTCTTGCACGCTGCCGCACACGCATCCAGCCCGATGCCATGGCCGTGACAGGATCTGGCAGCCGTTGCGCCCAACGATCGTTCAGGGCGGATGGCGGGGCGATCACGATTGCCCCTCGCAAGTCTGACTTCGAAAGGCCAGTTGCGAGCGTCAATTCACCGAGGGGCACCCCGGATTCTTCATATAGCGCGCACATTTTCTGCATCGCTCCATGAATATAGAGCCGATCATGATATCCCGCATTTCGCAACTCAGCGATAACACGTTGTGCCTTTCCAAGGGCATATGCACCAACGAGCACGCAGCCTTCGGGATTAGCGTTGCGGGCATCAAGCAGCTTTGCGATTTCGCCCTCGATCGGCGGGTGCTTGAATACTGGAAGTCCAAAGGTCGCCTCGGTAATCAGTACATCGCAGGCAATCGGCTCGAATGCAGCACAAGTAGGATCTGTTCGGCGCTTGTAATCGCCGGTCACGACAATTCGTTCGCCTGCATGCTCAAGCAAGATTTGAGCCGAACCCAGCACATGTCCAGCAGGATGAAAACTGATCCGGACGCCACCCGTTTCAAATCCATCACCATAACCAACAGGCGTTCCCTTTTCAGAGCCATAGCGCAGGTTCATGATGGCCAGAGTTTCAGGCGTCGCCCATACCATCATGTGCCCACCTCGCGCATGATCGGCATGCCCGTGCGTTACAAGCGCACGAGAAGCCGGTCGCGATGGATCAATCCACATATCCGCTGGACGCACATATATTCCGTCAGGATGCGGTTCGATCCAGTGCAGGCTTTTTTGTAAGGGAATTTTCGCGCTCCTTTGGAAATAACAATATGGGATGAGTTGAATAGAAAACAAACAAGATTGGATAGACGTTCCATCCATAAGAACATATATAGAACATATGGCGCAAATTCAAATAAATGAAAAACTGGCGATTCTCGCCGATGCTGCAAAATATGACGCCTCGTGCGCCTCTTCTGGCACGGTACAGCGCCGAAGCAGTCGCGCCGGCGGAATTGGATCGACGCAGGGCATGGGTATCTGCCATGCTTATGCGCCTGACGGTCGGTGCATCTCTCTGTTGAAGATATTGCTGACAAATAGCTGCATTTTCGATTGCCATTATTGCATAAATCGCAAGAGTTCCAATGTGCGGCGCGCACGGTTCACTGCCAAAGAAGTCGTTGAACTGACCCTGAGTTTTTACCGGCGCAACTACATAGAAGGACTATTCCTGTCGTCGGGGATAATCCGGAGTTCCAATTACACGATGGAACAGATTGGCGAGGTTGCAAGGTCCTTGCGCGAAGATCACGACTTTCGGGGCTATATTCACTTAAAGACGATACCTGATGCAGACGGTGAGCTTGTCAAAGCCGCGGGTCGGCATGCCGACCGGCTTTCAATTAACGTCGAACTGCCGACTGTTGCCGGGCTTGCACGGCTTGCGCCTGAAAAATCACAGGTCCGAATTGAAAACGCCATGGGAGGGCTGTCGGATGCGATTATAGACAGCCGTGACGCGCGCAAGAAATATAAAAGTGCGCCTCGGTTCGCACCTGCTGGCCAGTCGACCCAGATGATCGTAGGCGCAGATGCGGCATCGGACAGCGACATCGTGCTCAGGTCAAGCAGCCTTTATAGTCGATTCTCGCTGCGTCGTGTGTACTATTCAGCGTTCAGCCCAATACCGGACGCCAGTACTGTATTGCCTTTGATACGTCCGCCCTTGATGCGCGAACACCGTCTGTATCAATCTGACTGGCTCATGCGCTTTTACGGATTTGCCCCAACCGAAGTCGTTGCGGCCATGCAGAAGGACGGCAACCTGCCGCTGGACATCGACCCCAAGCTGGCATGGGCCCTCAAGTTTCGCGAAATGTTTCCGCTTGATGTCAATCGAGCCCCACGTGAGTTGCTGCTGCGCGTTCCCGGACTTGGCGTAAAGGCGGTTAATTCGCTCGTCCGAGCTCGACGATGGCGCCGGCTGAGAATCGAGGACGTCGGGCGCTTGACAGGTTCCATTGAAAAGGTGCGTGTATTCATTGTAGCGGATGGCTGGTCACCGGGTGGCATGATCGACCGCCTCGACTTGCGATCATCGGTCGCGCCAAGGAACCGGCAGCTGGAGCTGTTCGGATGATAACAGCAATTCTGCCGGCCGAGGACGATTTTGAAGCATGGCGGGCGCAAGCGCGCCGACTAGCCAGAGCAGGCGCAAGGCCCGAAGACGTCATATGGCAGGTTGGCACGCTCCCAACCGATCTTTTTGCATCGCGCGAAGCGATACCACACGTCGCTGAAC
>JBATDO010000054.1:0-5476 GCA_049663505.1 Sphingorhabdus sp. | reverse complement strand
ACACTAAAGGCACAGCGATAGTTACGTCAGTTCTGGCCGACAAAAAAGCTTCTCTGGAAACCATCTCGAGTGCGATTGAATTGTGGAGAGAATATTCAGTCAACCGGCTCAATAGCGAATTGGTCGGTGCGGTCGTGCGCACGGGTAAGCCCGTTGCCCGTATTGCCGCAGCCCGTTATTTGGCTGGAGCCGGAGACATTAATGCGGCCGCCCTGCTCGTGGCCGACTTAACTGGGCCCGACGCAGATGCCGAGCGCGCAAATCTGGCATTTCTGAAAGGAGACAAGGCGGCTGCAGATTCAATATCCAAAGCAATCCTGGAACTTGATAAAACCCATTGTGCCGCACTGGGAACACAAGCCGCACTCTTGTTCGAGGCCGGGAAAAACAATGCAGCATTGCGTTCATCCCAGAGGGCAGCTTCAGAATGCCCTCACCAATCTGGTTTGTGGGTCCTGGCCGCGCGGATCTATTCGAAGCTCGGTGATCCCGCCAATGCACGCAGAACATTTCGCCAAGTCATCGACACCAACAAGCAAAGCGAGCCTCTGACCCGTGCATTTGTCGAATGGCTCCTGAGCAAGAACAATGAACGCGAAGCGGTCGCGGCTGCCAGGCGGATAACACGATCGGCACCCGCATTGATAAGCGGATGGCGTCTATACAGCGAGACCTGCATCAGGACGCGATCGGACTGCGTTGCCGAAGCCAAGCGTGGCATGTTTGATGCAACCACCAGATATGGGATTGATCTCCTGCCAGGAGAGTTGCCTCCGAACGGACTATTTGGAAGATTTGTCATTCGATGACCAATGGTTCTGTGTCATCTGTGGTCCATGAAAGTCGTGGAGAAACGTTAGATTTTCTTGGTCTGAACTTCGATCGACTTAATGAGAACGAGGCTCTCCTCGAAATTCAACGAATGATGGTGATCGACCGCTTTAGCTATGTCGTCACTCCGAACGTCGACCACATCGTACAACTGGCGAAATCAAGTGATGACTCGATACTCAGTGCGTATCTGATGGCGCAACTGGTGTTGTGCGACAGTCGCATACTTTCCCTCTTGTCAGACCGCTCGGGAATAATGCTTGAAGCTGTTCCAGGCAGCGATTTGACGCGATCGTTATTGTCTACTGCCGGAAAATCCTGGCGACTGACGGTAGTGGGAGGAAGCGAAACCCTGCATATGGCGTTGCGGAAGCTCTATCCAAATTTTAGCTGGACATTTTATGAGCCGCCGATGGGTGTTCGCCACGACCCAATTGCCCGACGAGCGATCGCTGAATTCATCGAAAATGGGACCGCAGATCTTATTTTTTTTGCAATTGGCGCACCGCAAAGCGAGATCACCTGTCATGAAATTGCGATGCGTGGACGCGCCAAAGGTGTAGCCCTTTGCATTGGTGCATCGCTTGAATTTCTGGCAGGCGAAAAACGCAGGGCGCCGAACTGGATGCAGAAGCTTGGCCTGGAATGGTTGTATCGACTGGGAAGTGAACCAGGAAGGCTCTGGCGGCGCTACCTGATCGAAGGGCCCAGGATATTCATCATCTGGTGGCGATGGAACCGTATCAGGGTCGCTCACCTTCACGCTGCGTCCTGTTCCAATCGGTTTGACGAGAAATAAAGTAACCGACATAAATTGGAATTTTCCAAATTACGTAAAATGGGATCATCAACAGTGTCTTGAATTGCAGCACCGTGCGGCCTTCGCACCACCACGCTGCGAGTAATGCAAGTGTCGCGATCACAAGGCTGGTAAACAAAACCAGCAATGCTGCTGCATTTTCAAAAAAGTTCGACAACAGCATCAGCCCGCATAGTGCCAAGACCGAGAGCGCAATCAACAATGCCAAGGGTGGCACCATCATGTGGGCACCAATGGCGAAAAGATGTCTTGAACGATGGCGAAGTCCAGAGCTCAGCATTGGTATGCCATGATCTAACGCCGCCTTTAGAAACCCATGCTCCCAGCGACTTCGCTGCCCCTTGCTGACATCGACCGATGCGGCAGCACTAGTCACCAGCGCACTATCCTCAAACACGACGCGCACTCCCTTTCGAGCAAGCGAGAGCCCCAATTGAATGTCTTCAACTGCGTGCGATGTGCCAAGCTCAAGGCCGGCAAACAGCTTCCATGGGAATGCCATGCCTGTCCCGAAAAGCAACGCCCCTCCCCCGATGCGGTAAAGACCGCGGGCTCGCACCAGGTTCTTGATCAGCATCGCGAAATTAGAAATACTTACCAGGGGAGAATCTCCGGCATTTCCAACCAACAAATTCCTGCTTTGCACCGGTGCGCCGCTAATCACCGCCGTCGCGATCAGCCGATCTGCACTGCCTGCCGACAATTCACAATCGGCATCAACCACGATCACGACGTCTGGAGGATTGAGCGCGAGATGATCCCGACCGAAGGCCAAGGCAAAGCCTTTGCCTCGATTATCGTTATCTACACGACTGATTGTCTCAGCTCCTGCTGCCCGCGCCAGGCTTGCAGTTTCATCGCTGCAATTGTCTGCAACCACAAGAATTCTGCAGCGAGGGGCAGCTTTGCGCAGGGCGCGTACAGTATTTTCGATACCCAGCGCCTCGTTGTGCGCTGGAACGAGGACAGCGCCTGTCCAGTCGCTTGCCGCTGAAAACGGCCTGTTTTTCGAACCCTTCAGACCAACGCCGAGTTCAAATGCCAGATAGAGCAGGACAACGGACAAAGGGATGGCCATGGACCAGGCAAGTATGTGAGACGCAAATTGCATGTCTACGCTGTAACACACAGACGGCTACAGTCTATAGCTCCCCCTGGGTGATCGAAGGGCTAACATAAGAGCGAAACCAGCTGGTCCATAGGCTAAATCATTCACACTTATAGGTCATAGAAGAGAGCGACAACCGCACCGCCTGCTCCCAAATATTCGAGGATGATCGTAGAATGGGTTGCGCGAGGGCGTTGCTCAGCTAATGCAGGTTAAAATTTCTGGAGTTTTTTGAATGGCCCGCGATTATTTTTCAACGCGTAGAGTATTGGTAACTGGTGGTGCAGGTTTTGTGGGCTCGCATCTTATCGATCGCTTGATTGACCAAGGCGATGAAGTGCTTTGCGTCGACAATTTGTTCACTGGCGCAAAAGCAAATATTGCCCATCTGTTGGGGCACCCGAGATTTGAATTTTTACGTCACGACATCTGCTTTCCGCTTTTTGTTGAAGTCGATGCTATCTTCAACTTGGCTTGCCCAGCATCGCCTATTCATTACCAGCATGATCCCGTGCAAACGACCAAGGTATCAGTGATTGGTTCGATCAACATGCTGGGGCTGGCCAAACGCATCAAGGCGCCCATTCTTCAGGCTTCCACCAGCGAAGTATACGGAGATCCGACGCAACATCCTCAAACCGAGAGCTATTGGGGTAACGTCAATCCCATCGGGATCAGGTCCTGCTATGATGAGGGGAAGCGTTGTGCGGAAACTTTGTTCTTTGATTATCATCGGCAACACGACCTGAGCATCAAGGTTGCCCGTATATTCAATACTTATGGCCCTCGAATGCATCCCGCAGATGGCCGGGTTGTCTCTAATTTCATTATGCAGGCCTTGAGAGGCGACGACATCACTATTTACGGCGACGGGTCTCAAACTCGCAGCTTTTGTTATGTTGATGATCTTGTAGAAGGGCTCCTCAGATTAATGGATTCGCCTCCGGAATTCACAGGCCCTGTAAATCTTGGGAACCCGGTTGAATTCACTATTCGACAGCTCGCGGAACTGGTCATTGAAATGACTGGCGCACGGTCCGCACTGGTGGAGTTGCCGTTGCCATCTGATGATCCGACGCAACGTAAACCCGATATCTCGCTAGCTCGAGCAGAATTGAAATGGGAGCCGCAACAAAATTTGCGTGAGGGTCTGGAAAAAACCATTGGCTACTTCCGGAAACTAACGAACGGGTGATGCCTCGCGGTTTAGTTTCCGGATGAAATCCCGGTATTCCTCTGCAATTTTTGACCATGCGAAGCGTTCGATACCGTTTGTATTACAAGTGGTGCTTGAAGTCAGGGCGTTGGCTATCGCCTGCTTCAGTACAGACTGGTCCTCAGTGTCGCAAAGATGACCGTGTTTTCCCAAAATCCAGCGAAGCCGGTCGGTGTCATGGGCAACAATTGGCAAACCACTTGCCCAAGCTTCCAGAAATACATTTCCGAATGATTCCAACAAGGACAGGTGCAAAAAGACATCCGCAGATTGGTACAAGGCCGGCATTTCTCCAGCAGCAAGGCTAACGCGCTGAAATCGACCTGGCATTAACGTGTCAGCAAGGGCCTGCGCTTCAGCACGCAGCGGTCCATCCCCGGCAACCACGAGATAGGCATCTGCCATTTGTGCTACAGCCCTGATACCTTCAAGCACTCTTTTGCTGTCGATGAACGCACTGACCATGAGTATGATTTTCTTATCTGTCGGGAAACCAAACCGGCTTCGATCGCCTTTCCCAGGCTTAAACCGGGAGAGGTCCACCCCATTTGGAATTAGTGCACAATTCCATCTCGCCTGGTTTCGTTCGAAATAATCCGGATTGGTGCATACCAACCCGTCGCACGAAAATGTCCGATACTCAGATCGGTTTGCAAATGCGGGCCAGTCACCGTTCTGCGTGACAAAAATTTGCAGTGGCTTACGCCGGGTGGGCCTGCGTAATGCCCAATGCGTAAACGGAAATGCGCAGGTTATTACTGCATCAAATTCACGGGGGTCATAAGCTCGTAACAGATTGAACGAAAAACTTGCATCCTCCCACGCTGTTTCACTGCGCAAAGGTGGAAAATGCGGCCAATTCTCAAATCGCTCCCTGGGCACAGAATTGACGTGCTGGAAGTGATAAGACGTCCCGGCTCGGGGAAATCCCGAACCCATCAGCACCACATCATCGCCAGTCATAGCCATGGCCTCAGCTACTGACATCAAGGCAACTTCTGCACCTCTATCATGGCTGTGAAACCCTGACAGGGCGAAAAGAAGTTTCATCGGAATTCCTTTGTTTGCTAGCTAATCCATAGGCTATGATGTCTTTGTTACCGAACAAACAAGTCCTTATTTAAAAGTGCAATCCATGACTATCGATTGGCAACCGGGAATTGGCGACCCTTCCTTTATGGGATGGCTTACCGTGATCGCATATTTTGGAGCAGCTTTCCTAAGTTTCCGCGCCGCAATCATTGCCAATACAAAGTCAGTCGATCATCGGTCGCCTGCAAACACCGAACAGATTTTCTGGTTTGCAATGACTGTAATTTTGATTTTTCTGGGCATAAACAAGCAACTGGATTTGCAATCGCTGTTTACCGCAGTCGCAAGGGAGATTGCAAAATCACAAGATTGGTACAGTGATCGGCGGGTATATCAAATCTTGTTCATCAAATTTCTCGGGGGCTTCACGCTGGCTTTAGGCCTGGCATTGTTGTGGATACTCCGGAAG
>JBATDO010000053.1:0-15698 GCA_049663505.1 Sphingorhabdus sp. | reverse complement strand
GGATACAGACTACATTGTCAAAGATGGCAAGGTAATCATTATAGACGAATTTACGGGTCGCATGATGGACGGTCGTCGATGGTCAAACGGTTTGCACCAAGCGGTTGAGGCAAAAGAAGGTGTGCAGATTGAACCCGAGAACCAGACGCTGGCGACTATCACCTTCCAGAACTATTTTCGCATGTATCCAAAGATTGGCGGCATGACGGGTACTGCTGCAACAGAAGCAGGTGAATTCTTTGAAATATACAAACTCAACGTTGTCGAAATTCCGACAAATGTGCCTGTGCAGCGGATCGACGAGGATGACCAATTTTACAAGAATACCTCGGACAAGTTTGGTGCCATTGCGAAGACCATCAAGGAAGCCAATGACCGTGGGCAGCCAGTACTCGTCGGCACCGTGTCGATTGAGAAATCCGAGTTGCTTTCCGAATTCCTTGAAAAGGAAGGCGTTGCGCACAGCGTTTTGAATGCGCGCTTCCATGAAAGCGAAGCCCATATTGTTGCACAGGCGGGTCGCCTTGGCAGCGTTACGATCGCTACCAACATGGCCGGTCGCGGCACGGACATCCAGTTAGGTGGCAATTATGAATTCCGCCTAGAAGACGAGCTGCGGGATTTGCCCGCAGGGCCTGAACGAGACGGTGCAATCGCAGCCCTCAAGGCTGAAATCGCCGAAGAGAAGGCTAGGGTCATAAATGCGGGCGGCCTTTTCGTACTGGCAACTGAGCGGCATGAAAGCCGCCGCATCGATAACCAGTTGCGCGGTCGTTCAGGCCGTCAGGGTGACCCGGGGCTATCGCGCTTCTATCTTTCGCTGGATGATGATCTGTTACGCATCTTCGGATCAGAAACTCTGTTCTCCAAGATGATGAACTCAAGCTTGGAAGATGGTGAAGCGATTGGGGGGAAATGGTTATCGAAAGCCATCGAAACTGCGCAGAGAAAGGTTGAGGCGCGCAATTACGATATCCGCAAGCAACTCGTCGAATATGACAATGTCATGAACGACCAGCGCAAGGTCATTTACGAACAGCGTAGCGACATAATGGACGCAGAAACAGTGGACGATGTCGTCGAGGACATGCGCAATGATACGGTCAACATGATCGTCGGAGATCATTGCCCGGTTGGGACTTATCCAGAACAATGGGACGTCGAAGGACTCAAATTGCGTTGCGCAGAGGTGCTTGGTCTGGCACCTGACCTTGACGCCTGGCTGCAGGAAGACGCCATGGAGCCCGAGATCATGGAAACCAGGATCGCGGATCTGGCGGCTGAAAAATTTGCGTCCAAGGGCGCTGAAATTGACCAGACGATTTGGCGTCAGGTTGAAAAGAGCATCTTGTTGCAGACGCTTGATCACCACTGGAAAGAACATCTGTCGACACTTGATGCGTTGAGACAGGTAATTTACTTGCGCGCATATGCGCAGAAGAACCCGATTAACGAGTACAAGCAGGAGGCATTTGGACTGTTTGAGCGAATGCTTGTGGCTATTCGTGAAGGGGTCACCAAGACAATTGCAACCAACGAGTTCCGGGCTGAAGAAGAAATAATGGCGCCTGAACTGCCTGAGCTTCCGGATTTCCTCACCACCCACATCGATCCATTTACCGGAGAAGATGACAGCGATGATTACGATGCATCATCGGGCGGTCTTGTCACCAGTACCATTGCTGCTCGCCCAGCTTCACGGGCCAATGATCCCTTTGCTGGCAATCCCGAAATTCGTCGTAACGACCCTTGCCCATGCGGATCTGGGAAAAAATACAAGCACTGTCACGGAGCTTATTGATCGGAGTGCGTTAGCGGGGGGCGATGATGTTCTGGCTAGCCGGTTTCTTCGCCCTCGTCGCGTTAATCTATTCCTCGGTGGGTTTTGGCGGTGGATCCACTTACACTGCCCTCCTTGGCCTGTGGGGCGTGGACTACCGCCTTATCCCGACTATATCGCTGCTTTGCAATATCATCGTCGTCAGCGGCAGCACTATCCGTTTCGCGCGGGCCAGGTTGGTAAACTGGTCTGCTGTAGCGCCTTTGCTGGTGGTTTCAGCGCCGCTGGCATTTATCGGTGGCCTTGTTCCGCTAAAGCAAGGGGTGTTTCTGCTGATATTGGGGAGTGCCTTGTTGGTCTCGGCTGCCGCGCTAATCGTCCAGCCCGAAAAAATGACGGAGCGTAAATTGTCCAAGCCTGCGTTGCTCGCAATTGCAGGCGCAATAGGCCTGGTTGCTGGGTTATCGGGCATTGGAGGGGGTATATTCATGGCGCCGGTCTTGCATCTGGTCCGATGGGCAGAAGGACGACGGATAGCTGCCTTTGCAACCTTGTACATCCTGATCAATTCAACGACGGGTTTGGCAGGGCAAATCATCAAGGCAGGGCCGCAATTTCTGGCGTCACCGGCACAGGAATATTGGCCACTCTTGATCGCAGTCTTGTTAGGTGGCCAATTGGGAAGTATGATAGGTTTGCGCTATCTCACGCCAAGGCTGTTGCGCACGCTGACGGCGCTGTTGGTTGGCTATGTCGCTGTCCGCCTTTTATGGCAATCATGGTCTTTGATCTGACGAATGCTCTGACTAAAAATCAGGATCGAACACTGCCTGCCGGAATCCGCATTTCGATTTCAGAACTCGCCGTACCTTTGTACATTTAGAAAATCGGGTCGACAAACCAACCTATTTGCAGGAAGACAATGTTGCTTGGAGCAGCATTCTCACCGGCGGAACACTGAAAGTCCTGATCAATGGTTCTTCCGTTTCATTTCTGTAGCGTGGGGTTGTCGCCAGTCGGGCGGCTTACGCAGTCACGGCTGTGAAACGCACTCGATCCGTCGGGGCACCGGCCACGTGGCGATTATCGCGAAGCCGGCCATCGGCAGTCCAACACCAGAGCTTGAAATTTCAAGCTCTGGCACCCGTTTGCGTGCGCAACTGGACGTTTCTAGGCGTCTGACAAGGCAGTCGAATAATAGGAGGTGATCCTTTGGCCATACGATTCGTCGAATACCGGCGCATCGTCAGGGCGGTAGCTTGGGCTGCCATCAATTAGCTTCTCATCCATATCGACAACATAACCGGCATCGGCAGAGTTTACGCGCAAACTGGCAAAGGGAACCGGATGATATTTTTGGCCGATGCCAAGAAACCCCCCAAATGACAGCACCACATACTCAACTTTTCCCGACCTCATGTCCGTCACGAACTGCTCCACTGTACCGAGTACTTTTCCGTTTCGATCAAATGCATGCAGCTTGTGCGTCAACAGCGACTGGACGAGCTGCGCCGCACCGACGAGCGTGTGATCGACTAAGGGTGCCTCATCCATTGGGATTTACCGGCCCTGAATCTTTGTTGACAGTTTCAGGTAGGGCTTGCCATGCCGCGCGGGCAACTCTTTGGACCACCCAGCCTATGGCAAAGGTGAATGCGAAAGGGGCGAGCACGGAAGCCGCTTTCGACAATCCAGCGCCGATTATGGCTCCCTTGATACCGGAATCACCGTCTGATCTGTCGATTGCTGCGCCCACTAACGCGCCAAACATACCCATGATATTTCTCCAAACTTTAAGTGGTAACGGCCGCGCTCGGATATGGTTCCAAAAATCTGATTAAAGAAATGGTTGGTGCTGTGTCTTGCGTTGAGCCGGTGCCATTCTTTGGTCCGATCTTTGTGAGAAAGACCGTCTCTTCTTGGATCAGGGCAGGCGTGCTTACGTCAAACGCCGAACTCCGCAACCAAACGCCAAGGTAAAACGCTCCTACAGCTCAGGCCAACCAAGAACTTAACCAGTTCGCGCTTTCCCAATGTGACTTCGATCTCGAAACCAAACTCCGCGAATGAAAAACCTCTACAACTTCAAGCCAGCATACGGCGCCTTCAATGGAAAAACACCCTATGATGCACGCTGTGAAAGACTATAATCCAAGTCAGGAAATGATATGCTAGATCGTTGACCTTACATTATGATCGCCGAAATCGGCAGCAGATCAACGGAAGATGGCGCCTCGTTTTTTTGTCGATGAGGCCAAAAGGGGCCATAAAAAGCCAATGGCCGGTTTCGTCGCCGGACGTGCCGCGCCACTGGAACGCCGCGTGGGTCATGCCGGCGCGATGGTATCGGGGGCAAGGGCGACGCCGATGCCAGGATTGCCGCGATGGAAGCGGCAGGTATCCGCGTTGCTCCGCCGCCATCTATGCTAGGCAAGGCATTGATTGAGGTTTTGAAGGGATAAGAGATGGGAATGCTTGAAGGGAAAGTTGTTGTGGTCACTGGGGCCGGACGGGGTGTCGGTCGCGAAATCGCATTACTTTGCGCTGCGCATGGGGCTGCAATTATTGTTAACGACCCAGGTGTTGGCGGCGGAGGCGAAGGAGGAGATGCAGCCCCTGCTCAACAGACGGTGAATGATATAATCGAGGCAGGCGGCAAGGCGTATGCCAATATGGCCAGCGTCGCTGATCCGGCTGGTGCCACTTCAATCATCGAAGATGCCGTCCAGCGTTTCGGACGGATTGACGCCGTCGTCAACAATGCCGGTATCCTGCGTGACACTATCTGGCACAAGATGAGCCACGAGGATTGGCGCGCGGTCATTGATGTGCATCTTAACGGCAGTTTCAATGTATCAAAGGCAGCCACCCCTTATTTCCGCGAACAGCAGTCCGGCAGCTTCATCCATTTTACCTCAACGAGTGGACTGATCGGCAATATCGGCCAGGCAAATTATTCGGCTGCAAAGCTTGGTATTGTGGGTCTCTCGCAGTCTATCGCCCTTGACATGGCACGGGCTGGTATCCGCTCCAATTGCATTGCTCCCTTTGCCTGGAGCCGGATGATCGCCTCCATTCCGGTAGAGACACCTGAACAGAAGGCGCGTGTTGAAAAGTTCAAGTCGATGAGTGCAGACAAGATCGCGCCGCTGGTCGTGTATCTTGCTTCGGATGCCTCCAAAGAGGTGTCAAACCAGATTTTCTCAGTGCGCAAGAACGAGATCGTGTTGTTCAGCAAGCCGCGTCCCGTGCGATCCATGACCAAAATGGAAGGGTGGACGCCCGAAACAATTGCGGAAGAATTGATCCCTTCGTTTAAGTCCAGTTTTGCGCGTGCCGATGAAGTCACGGCGCATGTGTTTCCCCACGATCCGATTTAAGTATTGCGCGCAATGGTCATGGATCACGAAAAGCTGCCTGGCGCTGCGCCTGTCCGTGTCGACGAGGATTGGAACGAACACGACAATATTCTTTATGCACTTGGGGGGAGCAGCGAGGAACTGGATTTCGCTTATGAAAGCGGGCTGGAGGCACTGCCGACTTCTGATCTTGTTGGGCGCACGCTTCTATCCGCATTGGCGGGCAATGATTTACAGCGCGTTATCCGGATGGACGTGCATTTTCGCGAATGGTTGCGGCCTTTGAAACAACCGGCACGGATATCTGGGTCGAGAACGACGACAATGCCGAGATTCAATCGACAAGCGCCGAACGTGATGTCACGGTTTTATCGGATCGCTATTTTGAATTTCAAGTCTGAAAACGGCTAACAAATACCCAAAACAGAAACCGTTATTTTTGCGTTGGAACGAAAGGGAATAAGATGGATCATGATATTTTCGAGCAGTTTATCGAGCAATTGCAACGCTATGTTCGTGAGCGACTGATCCCGGCGGAAAAGGAAATCCTCGAAACTGATCTAATCCCTGAAGTGATCATGAGCGAAATGCGCGAGATGGGCCTATTCGGTCTGACCATGCCCGAAGAATTTGGCGGCGCGGGTATGAATATCCAGCAATATATTCGAACGATCCGCGAGTTGAGCTATGCGATGCCTTGCTACAGATCGATCACATCGATCAACATCGGGATGATCTGCTCGGCCTTCAAGAATGGCGGCACCGAAGCGCAAAAGGCTGAGTGGTTGCCACGACTGGCGGCAGGCGAGGTTGCCTCGTTCGGCTTGACAGAGCCGGGATCCGGGTCTGACTCCGCCGCGATGCAGACCATCGCAGTTAAATCGGGCAATGGCTGGGTTTTAAACGGTACCAAGCGCTATATCACCAACGCCCCGTTTGCGAAGGTCGCACTGATCATGGCGCGGACAAGCAAGGAAGCCTTGCCTAAAAATGCCCATGTTTCCGCATTCATTGTGCCGATGGATACACCGGGCGTCACTGTCGGCAAATCGGACAAGAAAATGGGGCAGGCTGGCAGCCATATTGCCGATATCATTATGGAGGACGTCAAATTGCCCGCTGACGCCATTTTGGGTGGCGAAGAGGGTAAAGGCTTTGCATTTGCAATGCGGAGTCTTGATAATGGTCGTCTTTCCGTCGGCGCCGCCGCTGCAGGATATGCGCGGCGTGCACTCGATAGCGCCCTTCGCTATGCCAACGAACGCAAGGCTTTTGGTGAGCCGATTGCCAATTTCCAGCTGATTCAACAGATGCTCGCGGATAGCGACATCGAGATTTACGCCGCTGAATGTATGCTCGATGACGCGGCACGCCGTGCCGATGCAGGCGAAAACGTGTTGCGTAAGGCGGCCGCTGCAAAGGTTTTTGCCACCGAAATGTGCGGTCGCGTGGTTGACCGCGTGGTGCAGATTTACGGCGGCGCGGGTTACTTGGCCGAATATGATGCGGAGCGCTTCTTCCGTGACGCCCGTGTGTACAGGATTTACGAAGGCACAACGCAGATCTTGCAGCTTCAGATAGCCAAGCACATGTTGCGAGAGTGGGCAGCGCAGGCATGATTCATGTATAATTTACTTGAAGGTCTCTCGATAATCGAGGCGTCGTCCTTTGTCGCTTCGCCAACGGCCGGGCTATATTGCGCGCAGTTCGGCGCAGAGGTGATCCGCGTCGACCAGGTGGGTGGCGGCCCCGACTACCATCGCTGGCCGGTGACAGAGGCAAACGACTCGCTTTACTGGGAGAACTTGAATCGCGCCAAGAAATCGGTGGCGCTTGATCTGTCTAGTCCCCAGGGTCGAGAGCTGTTGCAGGCATTGGTGAGGGCCACGGGCCAGTTCATCACCAATTTCCCAGCCGAAGGATTTCTTTCGCATGCAAATCTGTCAGAAGGTCGGCCCGATCTGGTGACGGTACGGGTCATGGGTTGGGCAGATGGCTCGCCCGCTCTCGATTACACTGTCAATAATGCGGTGGGCTACCCCATGTTGACTGGCCCCGGGTCAGAGCCAGTCAACCATGTCCTGCCTGCCTGGGATGTCATAAGCGGTGCCTATGCAGCGTTTGCGATGCTGGCGGCAATCCGGCGGCGCGAGCAAACGGGGGAAGGAAGCGAGGTGCGCATTCCATTGTCGGATGTTGCAATCGGCACCGTTGCAAATTTGGGAGGCATTGCCGAAGTTCTCTACACTGGAACCAATCGCCCTAGGCTCGGTAATGCTGTCTACGGCCTTTTCGGACGCGATTTTGTAACAAGAGATGACGTGCGGACGATGATCGTTGTTGTGACGCACCGGCAATGGGCGAATTTGGTCGGTGCGCTTGGCTTGGATAGTGCGATTGATGCGCTCGAGGCAGAGCACGGTGTCAATTTTGCCAAGGATGACGGGCTGCGCTTTTTGCATCGTGGCGTTCTTTATCCGTTGTTTGAGGCGGCGATTGGCGCACGTGATCATGCAGACTTGGCGGCAACTCTGGATGCAGCAGGAATTGTTCATTCGGCATACCGAACAATGCTTGATGCCGCACATGACCCACGGCTTGTAGGTGACAACCCCATCTTCAGCGCGTTTGAGGCAAACCCTTCCGGATTTGGTTATCCGGCGGCGGGGTCATTTGGCTCGATACCGCAAATGCAACGGGCAGACGCTAAAGCCGCGCCGCGAAATGGCCAGCATAGCGAAGAGGTGCTGGCCGAGGTGCTCAAACTTTCTTCGAGCGAAATTGCCCGCCTTATCGACTCCGGAACTGTAGGAATTGCCACATGACGACTAATCTTCGCCGCGCTGCTATCGTGGCCCCCATCCGCACTGCCGTCGGCAAATTCGGCGGAGCATTGTCGTCGCTGAACGCGGGTGAACTCGGTGGCATCATTCTCAAATCCCTGATCGAGCGGACAAATATTGATCCGGCTCGCGTCGATGATGTGGTGTTTGCACAAGGGTATGGAAATGGTGAAGCTCCCTGCATTGGGCACTGGGCTTGGCTTGCGGCAGGGTTGCCGATTGAGGTTCCTGGATATCAGGTGGACCGGCGTTGTGGCTCCGGCTTGCAAGCCATCGTCAACGCAGCAATGATGGTGCAAACGGGGGTTAGCGATATCGTCGTGGCTGGCGGCGCTGAAAGCATGTCAAATGTCGAACATTACTCCACAGACGTGCGTAAGGGCATGCGTTCCGGAAATCTGACGCTGCATGACCGTTTGATACGTGGGCGGGTGATGAGTCAGCCGGTGGAGCGCTTTGGCGTGATTACCGGCATGATCGAGACGGCAGAAAATCTCGCCACGGATTATAATATCAGTCGAGAAGCTTGTGATGCTTATGCTGCTCGTTCGCATCAACGCGCAGCATCGGCATGGGCCAACGGCCTATTCGCCGATGAACTGGTACCGGTCAGCATCCCACAGAAAAAGGGCGATCCAGTAATCTTTGATCACGATGAAGGTTATCGCGCTGATGCAACGATAGAGACGATGGCCAATCTGCGTCCGCTTGAGGGCGGCGTGGTGACCGCTGGCAACGCCAGTCAGCAAAATGATGCAGCTGCTGCCAGCCTAGTCGTTGCAGAAGACAAGCTTGACGAACTGGGCCTTGAGCCGATCGCCTTCTTCCACAGTTGGGCCGCTGCGGGTTGCGATCCGTCGCGCATGGGGATCGGCCCGGTCCCAGCGACTGAACGCCTGTTCGCCCGCAATGGACTTTCTTGGAACGACATCGGTCTCATAGAACTCAATGAGGCCTTTGCACCGCAAGTGCTGGCTTGTCTTAAAGGTTGGGGTTGGTCTGACGATGACAGCCGTCACGAGATACTGAATGTCAACGGCTCGGGTATATCGCTGGGCCATCCTATTGGCGCGACTGGTGGGCGTATCTTGGCCAATCTGACACGCGAGATGCAGCGGCGTGATGAGCGCTATGGTCTGGAAACAATGTGTATTGGAGGAGGTCAAGGGATCGCAGCGGTGTTTGAACGGGCATGAACTTCGAAGCACTTCTTGCTGCTGCCCAGGCTTATCGCGATTTGGCCAAGGGCGCGCTTTCTGCGCGCCTTGCCGAGCGTAGCATCGATGACGAGCAGCGTGCAGCGCACGGCTTTGCGTGGGTGGCGACCAGTGTAGCCGCTTTGGAAGCAGTCTTTGAATGGCTCGACGCTAATCGAGGGGGAACCCGTTTGGATCAGCATGTGGCTTCGCTCATTTTTGCTGAAATGCTGGGCCAGCTGATTGGCGGGCTGCCGATGGGCCAGAACGAGATCTTTCGTCCTGCCGACCTTGGGCTCGGGAATGCAGCACAGGCGCTTGCGGCTGATGCTTCCCAGATGTCGACGGCAGATCATGCGGCTACGCGCGCGGCGGTGGTGCTGGCGATCGGCGGTGGCGAGTGGCCCAGTGAAAGTCTTCACGATCCTGAACTCGATGCAATCCGCGATCAATATCGCAGGTTTACGGACAGCGAGATTATCCCTTATGCCCATAAATGGCATCTGGCCAACGATCTGATTCCGGACGACACCGTCACGGCAATGGCGACGCTCGGTACATTTGGCGTCTGCATTCCCGAAGAGTTTGGAGGTCTGGGGCTGTCTAAGCTCGTGATGTGCCTGGTTACCGAAGAACTCTCGCGCGGCTGGATCGGGGCAGGATCGCTGGGGACGCGATCAGAGATCGCCGGTGAACTCATCGCCAATGGTGGGACAGCGGCCCAAAAAGCGTATTGGCTGCCAAAAATTGCAAGCGGAGAAGTATTGCCCACTGCCGTTTTTACAGAACCCGATACGGGTTCCGATCTTGGTTCACTGCAAACGCGGGCGCGGACGACGAATGAGGGCTGGGCAGTCGACGGCGCCAAGACATGGATCACTCATGCCAGCCGGTCCGATTTGATGACGGTGCTCGCGCGAACGATTCCAGCAGCAAAAGGTTATGCGGGCCTGTCCATGCTGCTCGTTCCGAAGCCGCGCGGCACCGAGACCGACCCTTTCCCAGCAATGGGAATGTCAGGAAGCGAAATCGAGGTTCTCGGCTACCGTGGGATGCGGGAATATGCGCTCCAGTTCGATGGAATGATCGCGCCTGCCGATGCTCTATTGGGGGGCGTAGAGGGACAGGGTTTCAAGCAGCTAATGCGCACGTTTGAAGGTGCGCGCATTCAGACTGCCGCGCGCGCGGTGGGCGTGGCCAGACGCGCGCTCGAGCTAGGCCTCGACTATGCATTAAATCGCAAGCAATTCGGTAAAGCGATTCTCGCATTCCCGCGTGTGGCCGACAAGATAGCAATGAGTCTTGCTGATTACGTGATGACACGCGAACTGACCTATGCCGCAGCCCGCGCTAAGGATTCAGGCAAACGCTGCGACATCGAGGCGGGTATGGCCAAGTTGCTGGCTGCCCGCGCAGCTTGGAGCAATGCGGATGCTGCGCTCCAAGTCCACGGCGGCAATGGTTACGCGCTGGAGTATGAAATCAGTCGCGTGCTATGCGATGCGCGTATCCTCAATATCTTTGAAGGAGCCGCAGAAATCCAGGCACAGGTAATTGCCAAGGGATTACTCGAGGGACGCAACTGATGGGCACTTGGGATTCCTGGATAGGGCGCGAGGAGCGGCGCCACGACCAGATTGAAGCCAGCGCGTTTGCCCGCTGGATCGCCACGCTCGACCGCGCTTCACCAACCGATGACAGCGTACCAATGGGCTATCACTGGTGCCTCTGCCTTCCCGATGCGCCAACAGCGAGCCTTGGACTGGATGGGCACCCATTTCGCGACGACGGCCCGGCAAGCTTACTACCGCCAGTGCCGCTGCCGCGCCGGATGTGGGCCTCCAGTAAGGTGGAATTCCATACGCCCTTGTATCTCGGCCAAGCAATTACCCGCACATCGCGTGTCGTTTCCATTACAGAAAAATCTGGTAGCTCAGGGCAATTGGTTTTCGTGGAAGTTGAGCACGAGACGGCAGCCGGGAGCATCCTGGCCGTCCGTGAGACGCAGGTTATCGTCTATCGCGGTGCCGCCATGGCGGACGCAATGCTGTCTCCTCCGTCACTTGGCGACGAAGTGTTTGATCCGGCGGGCTGGGATATTCACCGCGTTATCATACCAGGTGAGCCGCTACTTTTTCGCTTCTCCGCGCTTACCTTCAACAGCCATCGTATCCATTATGACCTTCCATATGCGCAGGGCGAGGAGCGTTATCGCGGCCTTGTAGTCCACGGTCCGTTGACGGCGACGCTGCTGCTTGATCTCGTTCAGCGGGAGATGAACGACAACGCTCTTGCGACCTTCGCATTTAGAGGACTTACGCCTGCAATATGCGGGGAAGCCTTGCATCTGGTAATGCGCGGACCTGAAAATGCCATGGAACTCGCAGCCTTTGCCGCCGATGGTCGGCAAGTGATGACTGGTTCAGCCCGAAAGAAAGACTAACATGAATGAAAGCGAAGACATTGCCGAAATCCGTCGCGCTGTGCAGGCACTTTGTGCAGAGTTCCCCGGCGAATATTGGCGCGAAAAAGACAGTGCGCGTGCTTATCCGGGTGAGTTTGTCGATGCGCTCACCCGTTCAGGCTTCCTTGCGGCTCTCATACCTGAGGCTTATGGTGGGTCTGGACTGAAACTCGATGCAGCTGCGGCCATTATGGAGGAAATCCAGGCAGCGGGCTGCAACGGAGCTTCTGCACATGCGCAGATGTATATCATGAATACATTGCTCAAATATGGTAGTGAAGAGCAGAAGCAGTGCTATCTGCCCGGCATTGCCAGCGGGGAGCTCCGATTGCAGGCATTCGGTGTGTCTGAACCTACGAGCGGGACTGATACGCTCTCATTACGAACAGTAGCTGTGCGCCAAGGTGATGATTATGTCGTCAACGGCCAGAAAATCTGGACAAGCCGCGCCGAATATTCGGACCTGATGCTTCTGCTCGCGCGCACAACCCCGCGTGAGGAAGTGGCGAGCAAGACCGAAGGGCTATCTATCTTCCTGGTCGACATGCGCAAGGTCGTCGGCAATGGCATGACGATCAAGCCTATCCGCACCATGATGAACCATTCGACGACCGAGGTATTCTTCGATGATATGCGGATACCCGCGTCGGCACTTATAGGCGAAGAGGGCAAGGGCTTCCGCTACATTTTGTCTGGTATGAATGCGGAACGGATCCTGATTGCGGCAGAATGTATTGGCGATGCTAAATGGTTCATAAAAAAGGCCAGCGACTATGCCAAGGAACGCAATGTGTTTGGCCGCGCCATCGGCCAGAATCAAGGTGTGCAATTCCCCATCGCGCGATGCTACGCGCAAATGTGCGCCGCCGAGCTGATGGTGCGCCATTCTGCGCAGGTTTATGACACGGGCGGCAATCCGGGCGCAGAAGCCAACATGGCTAAAATGCTCGCCTCAGAAGCGAGTTGGGCAGCTGCCGATATGTGCGTGCAGACACATGGTGGATTTGGCTTTGCCGAGGAATATGACGTGGAGCGGAAATTCCGGGAAGCCCGGCTCTACACCGTGGCTCCGATTAGCACTAACCTGATCCTCAGCTACCTCGCCGAGCATGTTCTCGGCTTGCCTCGCAGTTATTGAATGAAGGGATAATATTTCTGAAAATCGACAACACTACAGCGGCCGTGGTGACAGGCGGCGCATCGGGCCTGGGACGCGCGTCGGCTGCAGCGCTGGCAGCCGCCGGCATAAAAGTGGCCGTGTTTGACTTAAATGAAGAAGCCGGAGCCGAAGTTTCTAATGCGATTGGCGGTTTGTTCTGCAAGGTCGACATCATGGATGAATCTTCGGTTATTGCAGGCTTCGAAAGAGCACGCGCTGCCCATGGTCAGGAGCGGATTTTGGTTCACTGCGCGATGGCAACTCGGCGTGGCAAAACACTTGCCTTCGACAAGGAGGCAGGCAAACTGAAGCGTCTGTCGACTGAAGATTACGCTTACGGTATTCAGGGCATACTTGTCGCCAGCTATCGAATGGCTTCGCTGTCCGCTGAAGGAATGGCAACGCTTGATCCGCTGGAAGATGGCGAACGCGGCGTGATCACGCTGACATCTTCAGTGGCGGCGCAGGATGGACAGATTGGTCAGGTCACCTATGGGTCGGCCAAAGCGGGGGTGAACGGGCTGGTTCTGCCGATGGCACGTGATCTCATGGACCTTGGCATCCGAGTCAATTGTATCATGCCGGGCATTTTCTCAACACCATTAATGCTGGGTGCCAAGCCACAGGTGCTCGAAAGCCTGGCCGCATCGGTTCCGTTCCCCAAACGCCTCGGCAAGCCCGAAGAATTTGGTAGCCTGGTCATGGAATTTGTCCGCAACAGCTATTTCAATGCGCAAAGTATCCGTCTTGATGGCGGCATTCGCATGGCACCGCGCTGATTTTGAAGAAGGAACAAGATATGCCAGACGCCTATATAGTCGACGCATGCCGTACACCGCGCGGTATTGGCAAATTGGGAAAGGGTGCGCTTGCTCACCTCCATCCTCAGGAACTGGGAGCCACGGTGCTACGGGCGATCCGTGATCGCAATGCGCTCGATACCGCGAAGGTGGATGACATAATCTGGTCCACCAGCCAGCAGCGCGGCAAGCAGGCAGGCGACCTTGGACGTCTTTCTGCGTTGTGGGCGGATTATGACCTGAAGGCTAGTGGTGTCACACTCGACCGTTATTGCGGTGGCGGGATTACCAGCGTGAGCTTTGCCGCGGCACAGATCATGGCTGGTTTTGAGGATATCATTATCGCGGGCGGCACCGAGATGATGAGCCACCATGCCGAATGTGACACTTGGGAAGTCGGCACCGAATATGCCCATCTTGGTAGGGCACGAGGCAATTATGACCTGTACCGCGATCATCCGATCTCGCATGTTGGTGTTGCGGCCGATGCTATCGCGGCGATGGAAGGAATCAACCGAGCTGACCTCGAAGCATTGGGAGCAGACAGTCAGCGCAAAGCCAAGGCAGCAATTGAAGAGGGCCGTTTCGACAAGAGCCTTGTGCCGGTTTACAATCCAGATGGTTCATTGGCGCTTGACCGCGAAGAGTATCCCCGCCCGGAAACCACCAAGGAGAGCCTAGCATCGCTGAGGCCTGCGTTCACGGCGATCGAACAGCTTGAGGCAAGTCCGGACGGTACGACGATGCGCCAGATGATCGAGCGCAAATATCCCGATTTGGAGTGGGAGCCTATGCACCATGCCGGGACAAGCTCGGGAGTGGTAGATGGCGCTGCTGTTGTATTGATCGCTTCCCAAGCAGCGATCAAGACGAACGGCTGGACCCCTCGCGCGCGTATCGTGGCCTCGGTCAATGTGGGGGATTGCCCCACCCTCATTTTAAATGCTCCCGTTCCTGCAGCACGCAAGGCGCTCGAAAGGGCTGGGCTCAGCGTTGACGACATCGACGTCTGGGAAATCAACGAGGCGTTCGCCGTTGTCACAGAAAAGGCGATCCGTGATCTTGGTATCGACAGGCACAAAGTGAACATCAACGGGGGATCGATTGCGCTGGGCCATCCGATCGGCGCCACTGGATCGATTCTGATCGGCACCGCAATTGATGAGTTGGAACGTTCTGGCGGACGCTTTGCGCTCGTCACGATGTGTGCATTTGGTGGGATGGCGCCAGCTATGATCATTGAGCGGGTCTAGGCCAAGCATCCAACAATTCTGAAGGGGTAGCAACAATAGCGGTGGTGTCGCCGAGTGTGACAGTCATCGAGCTTGCCGAGATATGTCCGGCACCATTTTGCAGCATGTTGCTTGTTGACCACGGTGCGCGCGTCATTTGCATCGAGTGGCCCGGCAATTCCGGGCGCGTTGGCGGTGAGGTGATCCGGGATATTCGAAACCGCAGGAACGCATAGAACTTGACCGTAAAGATCCGAAAGCGTTCGCGCAGACCAAGAAATTGGTAAAGTCCTCCGATGCGCTAACTGAAGACGCAGCTCCGGTGCACTTCACCATGTCTTAGGAGCGATCTGTTACCGATGTGTCCGGGCCGGACACCCAGCAGAATGGACGCCACGAACGCATGCATCTCACCTTGAAGAAGGAAACAACCAAGCCGGCAGGCGCCGACTTCCTGCAGCAACAGGCCCACTTCGACCGCTTCGTTGACGAGTTCAACACCGAGCGTCCGCATGAAGCGCTCGGTATGAAAATGCCGGCCGAAGTCTATCAGCCTACCAACAGGACCTATCAGGGCCTGCCCGAGCTCGATTATCCCTTCCATGACCGCGACGCGCTCGTCATCACCTGCGGAAGGATCTGCGTGCACCGCAAGAAGATCAATATCTCGACCGCTCTGGCCGGCCAGAAACTGGGGATCACCGGAGTAGATGACGGCATATGGCTCATCAGCTTCATGAAATATGGTTTAGGATATGTAGACTTGGAACAGAAAACGCTACAAACCATAGGCAACCCGTCTCGGCTCGAGGTTGTTACCTATGTCTTAGGAACGTTATGTTACCGATGTGTCCGGGCCGGACAC